>NZ_JAUBTV010000059.1:0-48225 GCF_036705145.1 Microcoleus sp. B5-D4
ACTGGCAATTTGGTTATCAAGAAAGTCTCGGATAACTCAATTGTTGAAACTATTAATGTGACGGCGGCTAATGTCACCGTCAGCGGTTCTAGCGTCACGATTAATCCGGTCAATGACTTAGTTGATGGCACTCAATACTATGTAGAAATTGCCAACGGTGCGATTAAAGACTTAGCTGGCAATAACTACGCGGGAATTACTGGGGCAACCACTTGGAACTTCAAAACCGTTTCAGCTATTTCTATTACGGATATTGAGGTAGACGAATCCGCCACCAATGCAACATTTACAGTTTCCCTGTCATCAGCAAATAGCGAACCTATCACTGTTTCATACCAAACTGTTGATGTCATCGCAAGAGTTGCAGATGGAGATTACATAGCGCTTCCAAAAAGCACCCTTACATTTGCACCAGGAGAACAAGTAAAGACTATTTCAGTCCCAATTGTAGATGACAATGTTTATGAGCCAAATACAGAGATATTTACAGTCGACCTAAGCGATCCTACAAATGCGGTAATTGGGGAAAAATACAGGGGCATCGCAACAATCAACAGTGATGACAAAGCGCCTTGGGCGAGTATCGTTGTCTACAATCAGATTGTGAAGATTCAAGAAGGAAATAGTGGCACGTCTACCGTCACTATTCCTATCTCCCTAGATCGTCCCAGTAACGTACCCGTAAAAGTTAGTTATAAAACTGTTGATGACACAGCAACAGTGGCAGATAATGACTACGTTCAAATTTCTCCAACAGTAGTAACGTTTAATCGCGGAGAAATAAAAAAAGATATCACTGTATCTGTTGTGGGGGATCGCAAGAAAGAAAACACTGAGTCGGTAAACGTTGTTATTAGTGCGGTAGATGATCACGTTTTCGTTCCCCATTATAGCAATATTCAATCGTTCAAAATTGAAGATGATGACATAGAGCCTAATATTTCTATCAATGATATTACGTTAAAAGAAGGAAATGGCGATGGAAATAATAACACTTTTTCCAGCCAAGCCACTTTTACAGTCACCCTTTCTGAAGCAGCAGGTATCCCGGTAACTGTCCAGTATCAAACGAAGGACGGGATAGATCCTTATGACCCAAACGGATTTCGTTTGGAGATTGTAGATTATCAAAACATTCAGCAGACAGCTTTAACATTTCAGCCTGGAGAGACTAGCAAAACAATTACAGTCCCAATTAATGGGGACTCTTACTTTGAAAAGGATGAGCAGTTTAGTGTCACTCTCAGCGATGCCGTTGGGGGCAAAATTGTTAAAGGTACCGGCATAGCTACTGTGATTAATGATGATGCCAAACCTACCATTTCTATTATCGATGCTACCACCTCAGAAATAGCAGGCCGCGCAGAGGTTGAAGTAAAACTTTCTAGTCCCAGTAGTCAAGCAGTTAGAGTTGGCTACAGAACCCAAGACAACACAGCCAAAGCAAACGAAGACTACACCAAGCAAGACCTCACTAACGTCTTATTCAAGCCTGGGGAAACTGTTAAAACGATTTCAGTTCCCATTGTCAAGGATAACAAAACCGAATCTGGTGAATTTTTCTCTGTGATTCTCAGCGAACCTTCCTTAGGTTCGCTGAATAGCACAATTGCCAAAGGTACTGGAACCATCACTATTCTCGATCAAATAGGTATTTCAATTGATGACATCCAGGTAATAGAGGGTAACAGTGGCCAAACCAATGCTACTTTTACAGTAACCTTAACAGCGCCTGTCGATGTTCCCGTTACAGTGGAGTACAACACTCAAGATGGTACGGCAAAAAGAGATATCTATTCCAATGATTATTATGGTTCGGGGAGAGACAATAAAATTACCTTTGCAGCGGGAGAAACTAAGAAAACCATTACCTTGCCAATAATTGGGGATACGAAGCGTGAAGAAGATGAAACTTTTAGCGTCATTCTCAGCAATCCTAAAAATGCTGTTCTCAGCAGCAAATCGACTGGGACTGCCACAATTATTGACGATGACCGACCTCTAGTATCTATTAGCGATACTATTGTTGACGAAGATGGGGGTAAATTGAACCCTGCTAAATTTGACATTACTCTCTCTAAACCTGTTGATGAAAAAGTAACGGTTACTTATAGCACTAAGGATGGCACTGCCAAGAGTGGTGACAAAGACTACTCAGCCGTCATTAATAAAACCGTTATCTTCAACCCAAATGAGACAAAAAAAACAATTTCTGTTGAGGTTGTGGGGGATAGCAAAGTAGAAGGAGACGAAACCTTTAGCGTTGTTCTCAATAGTTCAAACCCAGCCAAGATTAGTGTCGGGGAGGCAGCAGCCATCATTGATGATTTTAATGATTCAACAAAAAGCTATCCTAATGGAGCCAAACAAAAAATTTTCATCGATCGCGCTGTCGTTCTAGAGGGAGAGAAGAGTGCAACTAATGAAGCAGTTTTTAACGTTAAACTAGATAGTGCTAGCACACTTCCGATTACCGTTCGCTATCGTACCGAAGATGATACAGCAACAGTTGCGGATAAAGATTACGAACCCATAACTACTCCCCAAACTTTAACATTTAATCCCGGAGAAACTCAAAAAACGATTCGAGTTAAAGTTAATCCTGACGAAAAAGCTGAAACTGACGAACGCTTTAAAGTTTTGTTTCGTGGCGCAACCAATGCCACCGTTGAAAATATCTTTGCTGAAGGAATCATTATTGATAATAAAGTGACAAAAGCAGGCATAACGCAACTTGCTTTTGATATGTTGGCTGCTTGTGCGGTTGATACCGGTAATAAGGTGCAAGTACCCTTTTTTGGCCAATTTCCCACCGCAACACTCGAAAGTAAACTTTCTACAGTCGGTAAAAGTTTGACGGGGGTTTTGAATCAAAATCCTAACATCGCACGCGATAGTCTAAAACAGGCACTTTCCACAGCGTTACCAACGGGATTTGCTCTTGTTGATGACGAGAGCTTGATAGTAAACCCTAATAGCTTAGAATTCAAGATTCGGGGTAAAGAAAGTTTTAACAGTCAGATTGGCAGCAAAGGATTTAACCTCTTTGACCGAATTCAATTCAATCAAGACACCTACAAATTCGGTGAGCCTTCTGCTTCAGCGGGTCAAACCAGTGTTGATTATGATATCTCTGTCGCTGTTGCTTATAAGTCCGATTTGGGGTGGTACATCAATACACAGAAAACTGGGTTTAGCACTGTTATTAACGAAAAAGTCAAGGATGGTTCTCTAATTAACAATGCCATCAGTGGATTTTTACCTGTTAACTTTACTGCCAAAACGAAAGACAATAAAACAAGCCAATCTCAGGCAAATTTTCAACTTTCATTACGCGATTTTGATGGGTCAGCAACCGATGCAGATGGCTTTGGGCTAACCGCCTCTGAAATTGTCAATAACTTATATAACTCATTTGGGAAAATAGGTACGTCTCAACCGCTGTATAACTCAGCTCTCACGGCAGATGGAACCCTGAATTTAGATGGTGAAGTTTTGCTGAAATCTGGACTGCCATCTCTAAAATTCAACCTTTACAGCGATTTGCCGACAATTAATTACGTCAACGGCGAATTAACTACAGAAAAGAACCCTAGTTTCTTAGCTATCAATAATGTCAAGCTGGATTTAGGGGACTTTATTTCCCGCTTTGCTAAACCAGTATTTGGCAACATTTCGCGGGTTCTCTCTCCAATCCGACCCATTCTCGACTTTTTAAATACCGATACTAAAATTTTCGGGGAAGTTGGTTTAATAGGGGCGTTCGATGCTGATAAAGATGGAAAAGTAACTCCGCTGGATCTGCTAAAAAAATTTGCAGGGGATCGTGTTGATCAGTATGTCAAATTTGTTAATACTGTCAACGAAATAGACAAGATTACAAGGCTGATGGAAGATTCCTTGAAAGAATCTGGTAATCTGGCGATCGATCTTGCTCCCTACGAACTTTATAAAGATGAAGAGAAAGAGGACACAGGGGTTTTACAATTTTCTCCGGAATCTGATGACCTGAAAAAACGGTACGAAGAATATAAAAAAGCGGAAGAACAACGCAAGCAAATACAAAAAACAGCCACCAAAGATGAAATGACCAAGCAAACTCAGGTGGCTGGTGAGGGGGTTAATAGTCAGGTCAAGAAAAAGGGAGGTTCCGGTACTACTAAAAAAGAAGAATTGGCTAGCAAATTAGCAGGAGCTTTCGAGAGTTTTGACTTACCAATTTTGACCAATTCTCAAAGCGCCGGCAAGTTATTGGCGGGGGAAGATGTCCCCCTGATGACCTACCAATTGCCAGCCCTGGAATTTGGGCCGGAGATTGAAGCCGGTTTCCGAGTGTTTGGAGTGCTTGAAGGAGGTCTTCGAGGTAGTTTGAAAGCGAATCTTCGGAGCATTCCCATTGGATACGACACCTATGGAATGAAAGAATGGGTGAAAACGGGTAAGGATTTAGACTTACTCAGTGGCTTCTACATGAGTACGAATAAAAATGCTGATGGGACGGGGGAAAATGTTCCCGAACTGATCCTTAAAGCAACCATTGGTGCTTTTGCTGAACTTGATGCTTTGGTCGCCTCAGCAGGCGTTGAGGGGGGAATTGAAGGCACTGCTGAATTAAATTTGATCGAACCTCAAGGCAGTCCCAAAGATGGAAAGCTGCGGGCTGGAGATCTGGCGAAGATATTTACCGCTCCTACAGAGATCATCAACTTACAAGGCGGAATCCGCGCTTATTTTGATGCTTATTATGACACTGCTGTGACATCCGAAGAAAGGATTCGTTTGGGTTCTTTTCCTATCTATAACTTCCGAGTTGGTGCTGAACCGGCTACGGCTCAAGATGGTTATATCACCGGCGCGTGGGTGTTCTTTGATGCGAATTTCAACAACATCCAAGATGAGGGTGAGTCTCACTCAATGACGTTCCCTGATGGTACTTTCCAACTTCAAGTTGATGTTGAAAAATTCGACATAAATAAGAATGGCAAACTTGACTCCACTGAAGGCAAAGTTGTTTTAACTAGCGGTCAAGATATTTCCACCGGCTTGACTTTAGATACACCATTGAGTTCTGTGCATGGTTCCAAAATGGTGACACCGCTAACAACGATAGTGGCGCAACTGGCACAGGAAGGAATGGATGTCACCGAAGCTCAAACCAAGGTAAAAGCTGCGTTAGGACTGCCGACGGATGTTGATTTGGCGACGTTTAACCCCTTAGAAGCGGTGGCGAATAACGATCCGAAGGGTTTAGCGTTGTATGCTGCGGCAATTCAGGTACAAAATACGATCGTCCAAACTGCTAAGTTTATTGATGGGGTAAGTAAGGTGTCGCTGGCTCAGTTGGCTGATGCGCCCATTGCAGCGATCGCTCTTTCCTTAAAGGGTGGGGCATCTGTCGATTTAGCAAAAATAGAAACTATACAGGCGATCGTGGAAAGCTCAATTACGAAAGCTGCGGCATCTGATTCCACAATAAACATATCCCAGCTTAAAAGTGTGGCATCAGCCGCCGCTCAAATCATGGCTTTGGGCAATCAAATCATCAAGGATCTCGTCGCTAGCGGTCGCCCCCTCAAAGATATTGCTCTTGAAATTACCAAATTGCAGGCGGTGTCAGTCGGTCAAATTGCGGTGGGACTGCCGGATTTGGCTGCGGGAACTGTGACAGTTGAACAGTTCCTCGCTCAAAACACCAAAGAGGCAATTCTGGGTCGGATGGAGAAGGTGGAGGTTAATGACCCTACCGTTCGCCCCGTTGTCGAGACGAGCGCTCTCAAAGACCCGATCGATCCAGAGGAACCTACCTCTGGCGAAATCGACACCGAAACCGACACCGAAACCGGCACTGACACCCCAACACCGATCGCTCCCACCCCACCGATCGCTCTGACCCCATCAGTAACAGCCTCAGAAACACCCACACCATCGGAAACAGCCTCAGAAACACCGACACCATCGGAAACAGCAACCCCCACCCCAACAACTAATAACCTCTCAGACGATGAGTGCATCTGCGACAAAATTACCTATCCCAACTTAAACCGACCAAACTCTGTTGAAAACACCATACTCGACGCATCCGGCCTTCAGATAGGCACTGCCCAAAACGATGAATTACTAGGTAGCGATGCTGCCAACATATTCGAGGGCAAATCCGGGGATGACAACCTATACGGTGGTGCCGATAATGACATTATTAATGGCAACCAAGGCAATGACTTCATCGCCGGAGGCAAAGATGAAGATACTCTCTACGGAGATGAAGGAAGCGACATCATCCTTGGCGAATCGGGTAACGATTTAATCTTCGGAGGCAAAGGCAATGACTTCTTACATGGCCGCGAAGGTATTGACATCATTTATGGCAACAAAGATGATGACTTCATCGATGGTGGTAAGGATAATGACACCTTATATGGAGGCAAAGGTAACGACATCCTGCTTGGTAGTCAAGGTGATGACAATCTGTTTGGACAACAGGGTTCGGATACAATCTGCGGCGGCGAAGGTAATGATTTAATCAACGGTGATGAAGGAGCAGATATCCTGGGAGGGTGTGCCGGAAATGATACCATGCACGGAGGCGCCGATAACGATACTCTCACTGGTGGCAAAGGCAACGATCTCCTGGATGGAGGCATGGGAAATGATAGTTTGATTGGTGGTAGTGGCAACGATATCTTTGCCTTAACAACTGGTGAAGGATTTGATATTATCGCTGATTTTACCGTCGGTCAAGACTTGATTGGATTAAGCGGTGGTTTGAGTTTTGGTCAGTTAGAAATAACTCAAAATACTCAGGGAACTATTATTAAGAATCTCTTGACAGGGGAGCAGTTAGGTGTGATGGTTGGAGTGAGTGCGGATGCGATAACATCGGCTAATTTCATGCTGGTTTAGGAAAGGAAAAA
Source organism: Microcoleus sp. B5-D4 (assembly GCF_036705145.1). Classification (NCBI taxonomy): domain Bacteria; kingdom Bacillati; phylum Cyanobacteriota; class Cyanophyceae; order Oscillatoriales; family Microcoleaceae; genus Microcoleus; species Microcoleus sp. B5-D4. Next base: position 6,912 of record NZ_JAUBTV010000059.1, read on the forward strand.
AAGCGCGATCGCCCTTCGGTACAAAAAGACCAAAAAAGGCGATCGCCCTTTACTACATCTTCCGCTGAAATTCCTCAAGCACATCCATCAACTGAACTTGACACTGCATTGGAATCAAATCTGCCAGCGGCACTTCCCGCTTGCCGCCGCCCAACTTGACTGGAATTCCTTGCAAAACTTGTCCAACTTTGTCAGCATCTAAATCGCCATCTTCCAGCATCGAATAAAGTTGTTGGGCAACAACTGTATGCAGGTGGGCATCATTGAGATACAAATGCCACTTGGCAATATCAATGTAGACATTTTCGCCGATTTCGGCTGCTAAGGATTCGATCGCCTGTGTAGTATTAGCCATATCAAAAAAGCCGAAAGTTATTTGTTATCAATCAAAAGACTTAACAAATCGCCGCCAACTGCCTTCAGCCCGAATCTTTAGTGAGGGGCGAATAATCGGCGATCGCAAAATGGTAAATCGCGTGGGCCAAAACTACTAGAGCCCATCCACCCGTTACCGAAATTGCCCAAGGCCAATCAGCCTTTTGCAAATTGTGAACAAACCACAAACCTGAATTGGTAGCAGAAAAAAGACCGACGTGGATAGCAAAATTCATCCTGTCATCTAAGCGACGGTACTCTGGATCATTGCGATCGGGTTTGCGGGGCCAACGAGGAGGCATAGTTTTTCACTTGATAGTAGTTCAGTGCCTATTTTAATCATAAGTGCAGCTTTTTGAATGCTGCATCCCTCTTTCGGCAGGAAACTTATACCATTTTTCTAAAGATGTGCTATGGATGAAGTCTTAGCCCCCCCGCGGGAGGGGGGGTTGGGGGGGTAATATCTAGCGCTACTTTATGAAATTGGTATTATGCCTCTACATTATTTTCATAGTCTCCAGACTTGCCACCACTTTTACTCACCAGGCGAATCGACTCAATGGCGATCGACTTTTCCAATCCTTTCGCCATATCATACAAAGTCAGCGCCGCCACCGAAACCGCCGTCAGCGCCTCCATTTCCACCCCTGTTTCCGCCTTAATTTTCACCGTCGCCCGAATTTGATACCCCGGCAACCCAGCATCCGCTATTACCTGCACCTCCACGCTACTCAGCGGCAGAGGGTGACACAGAGGGATCAAATGTGCAGTCTGTTTCGCCGCCATAATTCCAGCCAGCCTTGCAGTACCCAACACATCACCTTTCGGCGCATTCCCCGCTTCAATCGCCGCAAACGTCTCCGGCAGCATCCGCACCCGGCCAGCAGCCACAGCTTGCCGCACAGTGGGCACCTTCGCTGAAACGTCCACCATTTGGGCTTCCCCGCTGTTGTCGAGGTGAGTTAGCTGTGTGCGATCGGGCAATTTAGAAAAAGTTTGCGAAAGGTCTTGCATTATTTTGGTAATGGTGTTAATGTTAGATTCTGTGAGAAAAGAACTTAATCAATTTTAGATTAAATCTGAACTCAACAGGGGCTTGTAGCTTAGTTGGATAGAGTGCATGGCTACGAACCATGAGGTCGGGGGTTCGAATCCCTCCAAGCCCACTACTAAAAGTTATGAATTTTGAGTTTTGAGTTTTGAATTAAGAAATTAATCCAACTCAACCTTCAAGACTCATAACTTTTTTAATTTGTACGTTTTACATAAAACCCACTCTTTGTGGAACAGGCATCTTGCCTGTTTGTAAGAATGGTGCGCGGGGACAAAAACCCGGTTTCTGCCTCAATATCTGTCGCATAGATTCACGATTTTTGGGAGAAACCGGGTTTTTTGGTAAGTCCCCTGATTGCCTCTTCCTTCTTGCTTCTGTAATATCATCGATTCAAAGCATAAACATCTTTGCCTCGACCGATCGCAAATTTCATCGAATTAGACAAGCCCTTGCTAGACTGAGTAATAAAAACCAGCAAAGCCAAGCCAGCGAGTCCAGCCGCAAAACCAAACATATTTCTGTAGCCAACTTGTTCAGCCACAAAGCCTAAAGTCGGCCCCGCAACCGCAATCCCCAAATCAAATCCGCCAATACAAAGCGAAAACAAGCGGCCCCTTTCATGAGGTTCGCACCTGTCCGACATCAGCGTTACCATCATCGGCAAAACCGTACCGCCCGCGCAACCTTCAACCAAAGCTGCTATTAAAAAAGCACTGGTGTTGTTAGCAAAATACAACAATAACATAGATACGGCATAACAGATTAAGCCCCCAGAAATAAACAAGCCGCGACCGTATTTGTCCGAAGCCCGTCCCGTGACCAACCGTATACCGAAACTGGCGATCGCCGCCGTAGAATAAAATAATCCCGGATTCAAATTAGCCTTAGTTTCTTGGATAAACAAAGGCATAAAAGTGCTCAAAGTTCCAAATACTAAACCAACCACCAATAACACTAAAGCCGGAATCCGCACTCTCGGATTCCACAGCATTTCCCAGTATTTTTGGCTATTTTTGTCCTCCGATAGCGAGTCCGATTTTGTTAAATCTGCAAAATTAGGTTCCGCAATTTTGCAGGTAAAAAATACAGCCGTTGCAGCGAAAGCCGCCGACATCACAAACAAAGGAGTATAACCAACCCAAGCTTGCACAAATCCGCCAATAGCCGGCCCAAATGCTAGACCAATAGGATTCACCAAGCTCATGTTACCGATTAATTCGCCCCGCTTTCCTGGCGGCGATAAATCTGTTACCAAAGCGCTATAAGCTGTAGTAAAAGCGGCGATACTAATGCCGTGAAAAACGCGAATAAGTAACAGTAAGGGGATAGATTGAGCTAACAGGTAGCCCAAAGGGGCGATCGCAGCGACTAACGCACCTAGAAGCAAAACTTGTTTTCGCCCCCTGCTGTCGGCTATTTTACCCAACGGTGGCCTCGATAGCAAAAGTCCGATCGCAAATGCACCCATCACAAAGCCAATTTGCTGTTTTGTGCCGCCCACAAATTGAACGTACAACGGCAAAGTTGGCAGTAGCGAAGCCAAACTCGACCAGAATAGCAGGCCTGCGGTGAATAAAATCAGTAAGCTGCGTCTGGGTTGGGGATCGATTTCCCTAAAAATATTCAAGATGCTAATTCCCTTTAAATCTTCTGAGTGCACTCAAAGTAAGTTCGAGTGTCTCTATCATTGTGTTACAAATTCTTAAGATTTGCACCAAAAAAGTTGATATTCGACGAGAGCATCTCAATGAAAGCCGCCCTCCGCTAGAAATTCGAGTTAGGAGTCAGGAGTCAGGAGCCAGGAGAAAAGAGGAAGAAGGAAGAAGGAAGAAGGAAGGAGCCAGAAGAAGTGTTTTTACAAATATGAGATGCTCCCATATTCGACTCACTGTCAACCGTCAACTGTCAACTGTCAACTGTCAACTGTCAAAAAAGAGCATTCTTACCAATCAACCTCAGCCCTTTCCTCCACCACCCGTTCATAAACCCACTGGGTTTCTATCGCCAACTTCGGCCAACTAAACCGGCGTTCCAAATCCTGATAAGCATTGTCTACCAACCACTGCGCGTAACCCGGATTTTTCAAAACCTCCAAAATTCCCCATGCCAAAGAATCCCGATTGTTTGCCTCAGTAACAACGCCTGTTTTAGTGTGCAGCACCACCTCTGGAAGTCCGCCCGCATCCGAAACCACCACAGGCACTCTTGCAGCAAAGCTTTCTAACGCTACAATCCCAAAAGGTTCGTAAAGACTGGGGAAAACCGCGCAGTCAGCAACCGTCTGGAATTTGTCGAGATGTTCCTCAAACATGAACCCAGTAAAATAACACTTATTCCAAATTCCTAAATGCCAAGCTAAATGTTTGAGATGGTCTGTATTGCCGCCGCCAACAATTACAATTTTCGCTTTACCCCCCATTTCCCAAATTACTTTAGGTGCAGCATTCAAAAATACACCAATACCTTTTTCATAGCTAATTCTTCCTACATAATAGACAATTTTCTCATCATCAGCAGCAAACCTGCGGCGGAAATCCATCGCGTCAAATTCGTGCCAGCGGGGCTTTTTATCCGGTCTAATTCCGTTGTAAATTACCTCTATTTTGTTCCACGGAGTCGATAGTACCCGTTCGGCTTCCCGCCGCATATAATCACTGCAAACAATTACCCGCCAAGCGTTGTAAGCGAGGTCGTTTTCCTTGGCGTTAATGTAGCGCTGCCCCTCATTGTGGATGCCGTTGAAGCGCCCGTATTCGGTGGCGTGGATGGTGGCAATTAGCGGTACTTTAAAGGTATGCTTGAGGGCGATCGCCGCATCTCCCACTAACCAATCGTGAGCGTGGATGATATCAAAGGGGCCTTCCTCAAGCATCAGTTTCCCGCCTTGGTGGCCCATGCTTTGGTTGAGGTTCGCCACCCAGTGAAAAAAGTCCCTAGCGTGCCCCACCACCACCCGATGCACCCGTATTCCTTCCACCACTTCGTACATAGGCGCGTGACCGAACTCTACTGTAATTAAGTGAATGTCGTGTCCCAGCTTCACCAATTCTGGATATAGTTCCGATACGTGGCGGGCGATACCGCCTACGATTCTGGGAGGAAACTCCCATGCCAATACCAAAATTTTCATCTTTCTCCCTCCAAATAATTTATATAACTTAATGTTTAGGATTAACAGATTTATTGTAAAATGATCTGCCTCAAATTTGAGTCGATCGCCAGTTGAGGCCCAATGCCTGACTTTTGGCAGCAACAAAGACAGAAAATCATGCCTAAACCTGGTTCTTGCATGAAATTGCTCGATCGCCATTACCTGAAAAAAACAGGTTTCCTCAAGATTTGAGCCACTGAGGGAAGCAATGGCGATCGTGGCTATCGACTTACCGTTTCTTCAAAATCGGCTCCAATTCGCGGCGAAAACTGGTCCAAGCAGCAACCGATGCAGAATTAGAAACAGCACCCTGACGCATCAAAATCGCGCCGTCTTCAAAGCCAACAATTCCGTACTCTCCAGATTTGGACATTCGATCGATCGCCGGTACGATCTCCCGCAACTGTCCCCGTTCCGTGCGAAACGCAGCCTGATACTGCAGCAACTGCCAGAGATCGGCAATTACATATTGCATCTTCACGGCCTGGCCCGCATCATTGCGGAGTTCCAACATCGGAAACCTGAGAATTTCCCGCCTGCTTGACAAAATCGGCACAATAGTATTCGTAGCTGCCACGCTAGCATCAGCAGGAATTTGAGCCAATAGCGGCCGCACTTGCAAAACGTGCTGCCATTGTCTGACGAGAGGAACCTGCACCCAAGGATCGATCGCATCGGGCAAAATCCAAGAAAAAGTCCGATTTGGGTTAGAAGTGAAGGTAAAAAATAGCGACAAGCAGATGCAAAATGCCCAAAAGCGGCGAAACTTTGAAGACGAAGGCAGAGGAAATAAAGCAGAAGGAAAACGCAAGAACATTTTTTCCTCTCTCACCATTCTATCTTCTTCCTTTTGACGCTGGGCCCACCACAGAATCGCCCCATAAAAAAGCCCTGGAACCACAGTCATCGCATAGCGAATATTAATCGCCAGCACCGACTCTCCTTTCGCTAAAAATAGCTTCAGTAGCGGAAATCCAGCTATCATCCAAGAGGCAGGCGCGAAAGCGGGAACCAAAGCTAATGGCAACCACTGGCCAAGGAGGTATCTAATCTTAGCAAAAAACGGCGTAAATAATTGAGCCACCAACCGTCCGGGATTGCTCACCATTCCCCAAATAATTTCTAGAGTAGAAGCTTCATCTCCCTCGGCATATTGACCGAAGCGCTCCATCATAAACCGCTGGGATATATCAGCAGAAAACAAAGGCATAATCAGATTGGTCAGGACGATCATATAACCAAAACTGAGTATGCAGACAGCCAAACCAGTCCGAGGGTAGCGCCGGCTCAAAATCAGGTAAACTCCGACGCCAAATAAAACAACTCCCCCATCTTCTCGCACGGCCAAAATTAAAGTTGCCAGAATCCCAAACAATGGCCACCAGCGCTTCTCCATCGCCAGCAGCAAGCCAAAGACATACAGCGGAATTTGACAAATATCGTGAAAATTGCCCATAGTCGGGCCGATGACCGCGTTAGCGCAGTAATAGCTCACAACAATTGTCGCCGACAGCCTCGGTTCCAGATAGTGTCTGGCGAGAGCATAGAGCACTCCTCCAGCCGCCGTAATTAAAGTCACCTGCAACACAGTCAAAGTGACGGGCGAGGGAAACAGCGAGTAAATTGGCAGCCACAGCATCAGCGCCGGGGTGAAATGCTGCCCCAACCGGTAGTAAGATACCTCCGGGAGCTGGTTTTGGTGAACCACATTAGTGGACAACGCCGAAGAGAGGGAACTCTCAAACAACTGACCCCGAGTGCCATTCCAAAAAAGTTGATTGAAAATGCCTTGGTCGTAAGTAGCGTAAAAGCTGTAGTAGCGGTGCAGCGTCAGCAACAGGCACAGCACAAAAAAGGCGGCCGCCACTTGAACCACCACCCGCAGCGACTCATTTTTCTTCCATCTCAAAAATATCATCTGCCCGCTTGTAATGAAATTATCGGACAATAGCATAAATCTAAAGTAAGTATTAAATTAAAGTAGAAGTGAAATAACTCGGCTAGGCAATGCTCAATTATTTTCACCCGATCGAAAAGCTCAACAGCGTCCATCCAACACCAGGCACCAGCGGCACTGACTGTTCTCCCGAACAGCCGGTAAATCCCGCACCGCTTTTACAGCTTTTGCTGTTCGTAGACAAGCGTCCCTCTTCCAGGGAACAGACCAGACACATCCGCAAGTCCCTAAAGGATTTGAAGGCAGAGTGCGACTTTGAGCTTCAAATCATCGACGTAGGAGAACAGCCCGATTTAGCCGAACACTTTAAACTTGTAGCCACTCCCTCGCTGCTCAAAATTCATCCCGATCCGCGACAAACTCTCGCCGGCAGCAATTTAATCGCCCAACTCGAACACTGGTGGCCCCGCTGGAAGCGTTCTGTAGAGGAATACGCAGCTCAACAACAGTCGGCCCCAGCTCTTGCTGAAAGCCTGACTGACCCAAAACCAATCTATTCCGTTGCTTGCGCCGCCGAACTTGTGCAGCTTTCCGATGAAGTTTTTCGCCTCAAACAGGAAAAAGAACACCTGCAAGAGCAGTTGCAGTTGAAAGACCGGATTATTGCGATGCTAGCTCATGACTTGCGTAATCCCTTGACGGCAGCATCTTTGGCTTTGGAAACTTTGGAGTCAAGTCAGAAGGTGAAAGAGGGGGAAAAGTCGCGTTTGACACCGAGTCTGGCGGCTCATTTGATGAAACAAGCCCGCCGCCAAATCCGAATTGTCGATCGTATGATTACAGATATCCTGCAAGCAGCCCGGGGTACAAACGCTCAACTCCACATTGAACCAAAAAGAATCGAACTGGGCCCGATTTGTCAAGATGTAATCTTGCAGTTTCAAGACAAATTTCAGGCGAAAAGTCTGAACTTAGAAACAGACATTCCCGCCGATTTGCCCTTAGTTTATGCCGATCCCGATCGCATCAAACAAGTCATAGTCAACCTGCTGGACAACGCCAGCAAGTACACGCCAGACCGAGGAACTGTTAATCTTTCAATTCTCCACCGCACCGCTTACAAAGTTCAAGTCAGCATTTGCAACAGCGGCCCGGGAATTCCTGAAGAAGATTGCGCGAGCATTTTTGAAGACAGCTTTCGGTTGCAGCGAGATAAATCAACCGACGGTTACGGCATTGGACTGTCTCTGTGTCAAGGCATCATCCGCGCCCACTACGGTCAAATTTGGGTAGACTCCGTAGTCGATCGAGGCAGTTGTTTTCACTTTACTCTGCCCGTACAAAAATAAAGTTAACAGTTGTCAGTTGTTCAGTACCAACCGAATTTTATATTACAGCTCAACTTGAACGCAGTGCAGCAATAATCTGTGCGTTGGCCTTGGGAAAAGTAAATTGGTCAATTTCGTCGAGTGTCACCCAGCGAATTTCATCGCATTCGATCGTTTGCGGTTCCCCGCTGACGTGGCGGCAGTGGTGGACGTATAGTCTAACTGTAAATTTAGTGTAGTCGTGGTCAATTGTAATCAAGCGATCGCCAACTTCTACGACAATCCCCAACTCCTCCATAATTTCCCGTTTTATGCAAGCTTCGATTGTTTCCCCAGGCTCTATTTTTCCGCCCGGAAACTCCCAGAAACCCCCGTGCAGTCCATGTTGTCGGCGCTTGTCAATCAAAATTTGTTGGCGATCGTTCCAGATTGCAGCAACGCCGATAACTTTGTGGGCAACAGGAGAAACAGACATATTAATTAGGAATTGGGAATTGGGAATTGGGAATTGGGAATGTAAGAATAATATCAATAATTATTCAATTATTTAATCTAAAATCAACCCTCTAAAATCTAAAATCTAAAATCTAAAATCTAAAATATTAAGCCCCCATCTTGCGAGGGGGGGCTTGACACTTGGATTACTTAAATGTTAAGAATCTACTAATCGTCCGAGCCGTGTCTCTCACTGGCTTGTATGGACTTTTCAAAAGTCATTCGCTGTTCGGCATTTTTCAGAAAATAACCGCTAATCATAGCCGAGGCGAGCAATCTACCCAAATGTTCGCGACTGGTAGTAACTGTCACCCCGAAGTGTTCCGAAGGCAAATTGCCCAAAAGTCCAACAATATTTCGCTCCATTACTTGAAACACTTCGTGAGAAGTCGGCTTAGACAACTGAGAAACTGTGTCGGGAGCCATTGACTGCACGTATTGCCATAATAAGTTGGCATTTTCTCCGTCTTCTTCAAAGAATTCTGGGGATTTATTAGATGAGTTGCTCACGAGTACCTCCGTTTCAGAGACAGCTTGTTATGTTAGACGCGGGCGGTTAAATTAAATAACCCTTATCTGATGGCTGCTGATCTTTATTACTAAGTAATTACTAATGTAGCAGGACAGTCATAGCAACCAAGTGGGCACAACCGAATTAAAAGCGGCGGTTTTTACGATTTTAGATTGGGGATTGCAAGTGGGGGGAACCCGATCGCCAATCCCCAATCTACCTAGCTGGCTAGATAATCGTTGATATCTTGCTTGCGCTTGCGGAGTTTGGTCAAAGCTTCCCGTTCTATTTGCCGCACTCGTTCCCGACTGATGTTGAGACGATCGCCTATTTTGGCCAAAGTTAAGGTTTGCCCGTCTTCTAAACCAAACCGCAAGGCGAGCACTTCTCGCTGTTGCTGAGTCAGTTCCGCCATTAGCTGGTCTAAGTCAGTCCGCAGGGAAGATTGCAAAGCAAAATCTTCCGGGGTAGTACCCGTATCTTCCAACAAATCGCCCAACTCTGTATCTTGATTGTCTCCCACGCGCAAGTCCAGGGAAAGTGGCAGGCGCGCGCGATCGAGATATTCGCGAATCTGTTTGGGAGTCAACTCTAACTCGGATGCCAATTCAGCAGCCGTGGCCGCGCGACCAAGCTGTTGAGCAAGTTGGCGCTGAGCCTTTTTAATTTTGTTGAGCTTTTCGGTGATGTGGATCGGTAAGCGGATGGTGCGGCCTTTTTCGGCGATGGCCCGAGTAATTGCCTGACGAATCCACCAATAAGCATAAGTAGAAAATCTGTAGCCCTTAGTCGGGTCAAATTTTTCTACTCCCCGCTGCATCCCGATCGTGCCTTCCTGAATTAGATCCAGTAAATCTACGTTGCGCTTGATATATTTCTTGGCAACAGACACTACCAGGCGGAGATTCGCTTCCACCATTTGGCGCTTTGCCCTTTCCCCGTGTTCGATCGTCCGCTGCAACTGTGCCTCAGACAGCCCAACTGCCTGTGCCCATTCAGCCGCCGTCGGGTCGCGGCCTAACTCTTCGGCTAAAATATTTTTCTCCTGATGCAGTGCGGCTGAGCGCTGTACCTGTTTCCCGTAGAGTATTTCTTGCTCATGGGTCAACAAGGGAACGCGGCCGATTTCCCGCAAGTAAGCGCGAACAGAATCTGTATCTGAGGACTTAAGAGTTTTCATGAGCTTTTCCCGCTGAGGATCTGTGCCTCTAAAGGTTTGCGGTAGTCGCAAACCCCTAGCTTTAGCTGGGAAGGAAAGCGGGCGGGGACTTGCGCTTTCCTTCCATTTAAAGAGGCTTAATTTTATGGTAGCTAGCTACTACTCCCAGTCAGCACCGTCTCAGGTTAGGTTTTGGTTGGGGCGTGAACAATACTACGTTATGTTAAGAATCTTAACATTTGTGAGAGCAGTTGGCTACACTTCTTCATATTTATTTCATGCCAGCCTGAACTGTTGATACGAGAGTATCCGCTTTCCTGGCTTTACAGTTTGCATCAATATAAACAAAATCGGCCACCTCTCAGAGGGGGAGATTGGTAGAGGGGCAGGGCTGTTTCATTATCTTGTAGGGGCTGCCCCCCGTGGCTGCCCTGAATATGAAGTTACAGATATTGATGAACCCGCCCCAACAGATAATGACTAATGACTCATGACTAATAACTAATGACCGAAAGCATCCAGGATACCCGCCACGTGATTCATCCGTCCAGAAATAAAAAACCTGTATCCGATAAACTGGCCCCCGAATTTATCCGTGGCTCAATGCTTCAATCTAAAATCTAAAATCTAAAATCTAAAATCGATTGACTTCTTTGCCGTTGAGCTTCGTACATGATGAGGGCTGCGGCGATCGACACATTTAAAGATTCTACGCCACGACTCAGGGGAATTTGGATTTGTCGATCGGCCAAACTCCTCAATTCTTCCGACAAACCAGAGCCTTCGTTGCCCAAAACTATCAGAGTCGGCACTCGCAAATCTACTTCCCAATAACTTAAACTGGCTCCGGCGACGGTTGCTAAAATTTGCATTCCTCGATTTTTATACCCGGAGACTTCGGCGGTTAAATCTGGACTGACTGCCATTGGCAGCTTAAACCAAGCTCCTGCTGAGGCGCGCAGCACTTTGGGATGGTCTAAATCGGCGCTGTCTGCGCTCAGCAGCAAACCGTCAGCATTAGCAGCCGCAGCCGTGCGGACGATCGCCCCCAAGTTGCCCGGATCTTGGATTGTTTCTAGGGCTATTCCTAAAGTTGACAATTTTGCGGGCTCTGTTGCGGTGCGGGGTGCGGTGGCGACAATGCCGTCGGGTTGGACTGTAGTGGCGATCGACTCTAACACTTTTGCACTTACTAATTCTGTGCGATCGGCTAAATTACCAACTTGCTGCCAAAGTTCCCCGTGCTGATCCAGCCATTCGGGAGTGCAGCAAACCGTTGCTAGCGGGTATTTTGCCGCGCAAGCTTCTTCGAGCAAGTGCGTCCCTTCGAGTAAAAATAATTGTTGTTCCCTGCGTCCCTTCGAGCTGTGCAGCTTGCGAATTTCTTTAACTAGGGGGTTTTGAATACTTGTCAGCATTGTTTAATTCAGCAGAGCGAATGGGGTTATTGCCTGTATCGGGTTAACCCCAAACTTCCTTCTGCCTTGGGAATGCGGAACCCGGGACTTGAACCCGGAAGGCTTGCACCACATGAACCTGAATCATGCGCGTCTACCAATTCCGCCAGTTCCGCATCGGTCACGAATTACTACTCTGCCATACCTCCGCGAATCTGTCAAGTGTTTTGGGGAATTTATTTTTTTTCTGGGCTGCGAGTAATACCAAACCCGTTAGCAAAGGGAGAAGGAAGAAAATCTTCCTTCTTCCCAATTCCCAACTCCCAATTCTATAAAGGCGAAGATGCCCGATGCCCGATGCCCGATGCCCGATGCCCAATTCCCATTCTGTTATAATTCATTTGGCAGATATTTCTCATCACGTCGGCTACCTATGTCTGAGCCATTAACCCTCGATCCGAGTCAGTTGCCAGATATTAGCAACTTAGTTTTAGAAGACGATACTCCTTTGGACAGTTTCATCAACGAAAAACAGCAGCGGCTGCTGACAACGGTTTTATATAGCGGTGGCGATACAGGTATTACCGTTCCCTTCATTGCGGCTGCAAATGTCGGTTTGTTCAGCAGCGTGCGTCTACCTGGAATCGCCCCGGATGTGTTTCTCAGTATCAATATTACTGGTGCTGAGGATTGGTGGGAAAAACAAGTGCGATCGTATTTATTTTGGGAATTTGGCAAACCTCCCGAAATTGCGATCGAAATTGTTTCCCCAACTCCGGGCAACGAATTGGGCAGCAAGTTAATAGATTACGCTCGAATGCGAATCCCGTATTATATCGTGTACGATCCGCTACGAGAGTTGAAAGGGAGTACGCTGCGAGTCTTTGAATTGCAGAATCAATCTTACGTACCCAAAAGTGATGCTTGGTTTCCCGAAGTCGGTTTGGGACTAACTCTGTGGCAAGGTGAATTTGAAAATGTCGGTGGTACTTGGTTGCGCTGGTGCTATGCTAGTGGCGTTCCCATTCCTACAGGCGACGAACTGGCGGCACAAAAAGATGCTCAGTTATCTCAAAAAGATGCTCAGTTATCTCAAAAAGATGCTCAGTTATCTCAAAAAGATGCTCAGTTACTGGAGGAACAGGCGCGCACTAAACAAGCATTTATCCAGGCGATCGAACTCGGTTTAAAACTCAAATTCGGAGACGAAGGATTGCTGCTGCTTGAGGAGATTTCGGGAATTTCTGATGTTGGTGTTTTGCAGGCGATCGCATCTTATATGCAAGCAGCCAACAACCTCGATGAAATCCGGCAAATCTATCAACCCTAATTTTACAACAAGGTTCGTAGTAATATCATTTCCGGTTACACCGTCAGGTGATGTTGACGGTTGACGGTTGACGGTTGACGCCGTGAACAGTGAACAGTGAACTCGAATTTACTATTCCGATGCTAACGGATTTGATATAACTCACATCTTGTGATCTTCTTAGGAACGGGCTCTCCGGCCCATTCCACAACACATCAAGTTGCTTGTGGAGTGGGCGCCGCGCCCGCACCAAAATACAATTTAGATGCGGGATAGCTTACTTTAAAAAAATGGGAATCTAATCGGCCAAATCGGGGAAAACCTCGCGCACGGCCGGATGCACCAATCGGTGATTCTGCACGTTCAATCCCTTCGCCAAACTCGGATTCATTTCCAAAGCTTTAATCCCGTTATTTGCCAACTGCAAAACATAAGGCAAAGTGCTGTTATTCAAAGCTTGAGTCGCAGTCCAAGGCACGGCACCGGGCATATTCGGCACGCCGTAATGCACAACTCCTTCCTCAACATAAGTGGGATTTGTGTGAGAAGTTACCCGCAAAGTTTCGACGCAGCCGCCTTGATCGACAGCGACATCAACAATCACAGAACCTGGGTGCATCTTCGCAACAAATTCGCGAGAAACCAGCACTGGAGCTTTTTTACCTAAGACCAAAACCGCACCGATTAACAAATCAGCATCGGGAACAACTGCTTCAATTTGCAAAGGACTGCTGTAGAGGTATTCTACTCGGGAACCGAACAGAGTTTCTAAATAAGCTAGGCGATCGACATTTACGTCTAATATCTGCACTCTGGCGCCCATTCCTACAGCAATTCTGGCTGCTTCTGTGCCGACAATTCCGCCGCCCAAAATCACAACTTTACCCGGTCTTACCCCCGGTACGCCACCCAAAAGTACGCCCCTGCCACCTTGCTGTCGTTCCAGAAACCGAGCTCCGAACTGCACGGCCAAACGCCCTGCAATAATACTCATCGGCGTCAGCAGCGGCAATTTTCTGTCCGGGAGTTCGACGGTTTCGTAGGCGATGGCCTGGACTCCGCTGCTAATTAAATGTTCCGTTAATGTGCGATCGGCCGCCAAGTGCAAATATGTAAACAGCAACTGCTCTTTTTGAATCAGCGGATACTCAGCAGGCAGCGGTTCTTTAACTTTAACAATTAGTTCGCGATTCCAGACATCTGAAGCCTTTAAAACAATCTTAGCCCCTGCTTCAACGTAGTCCTCGTCCGCAAAACCGGCCCCAGCACCAGCATTCGTTTCTACAAAAACTGTGTGGCCTTTGTCCGAACAAGCCCGGACACTTGTGGGGCTAAGCCCGACTCGAAACTCTAAATCCTTGATTTCCTTGGGGACGCCTATTTCCATCTATAACCTCTAATCTCAGGCATACGTAGATCGAATCTAACCTAAAAACAATCCCCAGGGGGACAATACTCTTGTAGATTTTAGATTTGGCAATCCGGCTGGGCTAGAAGAATTTTTGTTGGATTTTTCGCCAGATTGATCGCAATTTCCTCAATTGAGACTTGAATTACATAATTTTTTGATTGATAGATCGACCGCAGATGTAGGGCCGATTAACGCAGAGTAACGCAGATAATTTCAAGAAGAGTCAATATATTTGATCTGTCACTTATAATTTAACAGGCATAACTCGCCCCCTATCTAAACAAATGCCACGCATACCTACTTTAACATTCGATCGCGGAACTCTCTTGCTGCACCCGCCGCCCAAAGGCAGAGACTGGGTGGACTTTGCGACATGGGATGATCGCGTGGAAAAATACCGCATTCGAGCAATTCACTACCGCCCGCTGGTAGAATGCCTCCAAGCCGAGTGCATTCACTTTACCGACGAAGCTAGGGCATACGAACTACTCGAACTGGTACCCAGCGTGGAAATGCAGCCTTACCCACATCAAGAACAGGCCCTCGTAGCTTGGCAAGAAGCAGGAAGCCAAGGAGTAGTCGTCCTCCCCACAGCTTCCGGCAAAACTTATCTGGCACAATTAGCCATGCAAGTCACTGGTCGCAGTACATTAATTGTAGTACCAACTCTCGATTTAATGCACCAGTGGTATGCTAATTTAAAGGCAGCTTTTCCCGACATCGAAATCGGATTGTTGGGCGGAGGTTCGCGGGACAAAACGCCAATTTTAGTCGCCACTTACGACAGTGCAAGTATTCATGCAGAAACCTTGGGCAATAAATACGGTTTGCTGGTTTTTGACGAATGCCACCATTTGCCAACGGACTTTTATCGAGTAATTTCCGAATATGCGATCGCGCCTTTTCGACTCGGACTGACAGCTACACCCGATCGCACCGATGGCCGCCACAGTGATTTACATTTTCTCATCGGCCCGACAGTATTTAGCAAAAGACCAGAAGATTTGGCGGGGGATGCTTTAGCCGACCATAAAATAGTTCAAATTATGGTAAAACTGTCACAAGAAGAAGCATCTCGCTACGCCGAATTAATCAACATTCGCAACGACTTCTTAAAACAGTCTAACATCAAAATATCCAGCCTCGAAGGTTGGAAACAGTTTATCATGGCAAGCGCGCGATCGCCCCTGGGACGGCGCGCCATGCTAGCCCACCGTCAAGCCAAAGAAATCGCCCTTTGTACCGAAGGAAAACTGCGAATTTTAGCCAACATACTAGCAGAACACTCTCCCCAGCGCACGCTAATTTTCACCGGAGACAACGCCACAGTTTACCGAATTTCCCAAGAATTTCTCATCCCCACAATTACCCACCAAACCCCTGTCAAAGAACGCCACGAAATCCTCGATCGCTTTCGCAGCGGCGAATACAAAACCCTCGTCGCCTCCCACGTCCTCAACGAAGGAGTGGACGTTCCCGACGCCAGAATTGCTATCATATTGTCAGGTACCGGCAGCGAACGCGAATACATCCAGCGATTGGGTCGAGTTCTCCGCAAAAGCAGCGATGTAAATAAGTTAGCAATTCTCTACGAAGTCGTCACCGAAGACACTAGCGAAGAAAGAACTTCTCAACGCCGCCGAGGAGGAATGCAGCCTCACAAATCCCAACCACAAACACAAATAGAACCGCCAAAACCAGAATATCAGAAATTAGAAATAGTCAAACCGACACCCATTTACGGAGTCAACCGAGAGATAACCAAAAAAGCAGCAGAATCACCCGCAAAATGGGGAGAAGACAATGATGAAATTCCCTGGTAGCAAGCCTAAACTATTTCTAAACACTTTCTTTCTCTCTCTTCCCTTCGCGTTCTTCGCGACGAAGAACATCCCAACGCCGCTGAGGAGGAATGCAGCCTCACAAACCCCAACCACAAACACAAATAGAACCGCCAAAGCCTGAATATCAGAAATTAGAAACTGTCAAACCGACACCCATTTACGGAGTCAACCGGGAGACAACCAAAAAAGCAGCCGAATCACCAGCCAAATGGGGAGAAAATTATGACGAAGAAAATAAAGATTGAATATTGCCAACTTAGTGTATAGCCTTAGAATGCCAACTTCGGCTCCGTTACCCCCTTTATGGAAAAGGGGCTTGAAAAATTTTGATCTCAAACTACACGACTGTTCTGGATTTGTAGTGGAAACGGTAGTGTCAGCCTCTGGCTCACGCAGGCTTTCGGGCCTGTACCACGGAAAGTTTTATTTTGATTATCACCTAAAACTCAGGAAAGGCGGGGCTTTGGCAATCCTTAAAGGCAGTTTACCGCCCTTGTGCCATCTGCTACACCGATTTTTGGGAAGCTGATGAGTTTGATGGGGTTGTCACCTCTTGATACTCCCCACGGCTGAAGCCACGGGGATTCTTGAATGAATCCGAAAACTCTCAAAGGCGTTATCAAAGCACCTCTATACGCTCAAAACAACTACCAGTACGAAGGGTATTGCAATTGCGCTTACTTTTAAATTGTGTTTGCTTTCATAATCCATCACTTTTGCGAGATAGGTACGCTTCACACTCTGTCATTACTTGTCAGTTGTACAGGCTTACTACTCCTCAAGAGTGTGGTGGCTCACGCTCGCCGGGATTTCTCCGATACAAGGCGTGTTTCAACACGTAGATGGTTGTTTTACTTGCAATCTAATTCTAATACAACCTTTCAATCAGTTGTGTAAAGAAATATTGAAGGCGGTTGAAACCGCAGCCGACTTCCTCCCCGTGTCTAAAGCCAGGGGCACGCCGGGCTCGTTTTTCGGTGAACCCATACAGTGTTTAGTTTTCCCACTGATTAACCAAGCGGTTATAAAAAGTATTGCTTTGTCATCTATCTAAGGTATGATATTTTTGTAAGATAAGAGTTAATAAAGATGCAATAGCTCATCAATATTATCCTTAGCACTCTATAGTAGACGAATAAATTGGCTGTTCTGGATTTGTGGTGGAAACGGTAGTGTGAGCGTCTCGCTCACGCAGGCTTTCCGGGCTGTACCACGGGAAGTTTTATTTTTAGGATCACCTAAAACTCACGAGAGCCAACTACAACGTCTGCCGAACTTTATCCTCGAACGTAGTCAGGGACAGACTAAGAGATCGAGGGGGTATTTCAGCCGGATTTGGGCTCAACAACTAATTCACCGCTCTAACTAATTCCTAGGTATTGCGGGTGGGATTTTTCATGTCTTCGTACATTCATCTTTCAGGGTTCATATACTAATGTCATCCA
Source organism: Microcoleus sp. B5-D4 (assembly GCF_036705145.1). Taxonomy (NCBI): domain Bacteria; kingdom Bacillati; phylum Cyanobacteriota; class Cyanophyceae; order Oscillatoriales; family Microcoleaceae; genus Microcoleus; species Microcoleus sp. B5-D4. The sequence continues at coordinate 24,288 of NZ_JAUBTV010000059.1, forward strand.
ATAACTTGTTTGATTTGACCAGCGGTGTCGATATTTTTACGATCGACTCCAAAGTTCCGGCCGGTTTTGGGATTCGCTCGCTCGCAGGAGCAGATTCCATTGTGGGCTCCGATCGCCCGGATTTGGTCTATGGGAATGACGGAGCGGACTCGATCTCCGGTGGAATCGGGAACGACAGCCTACAAGGCGGACGCGGAGCCGATCTGCTGTTGGGCAATGCTGGAGATGATTATCTCCAGGGAGAACGCGGTAATGATGTTATCTATGGCGGTGAAGACAACGATACATTAATCGGTCAAGAGGGAGACGATTTCCTAGCCGGGGGTGCTGGAGTTGATAGTCTAATTGGCAGCGACGGTTCCGATGCTTTTGTTTTGAATGTCGCTGATGCTCTAACTAATCCGGCTCTCGCCGATACGATCGCCGACTTCAGCGATGAAGAGGGCGATGTCATTGCTCTGACGGATGGAGCAGGCGATGCCCTCACCGAAGCCGACGTAACGCTGGAAGCGAATGGCACCGATACATTCATTCGGCTGAAAGCAACTGGTGGGATTTTGGCGCGGGTGCAGGGAGTCAGCCCTGCTAGCCTGACAGGCTTATTCAGTACCGTCAAAGCGACACTGGACGATACGGAACCGGGGGCTACAGTGCTGGGTTCGATACCGGGAGGAGCTAACCTTCAGGGGGCAGTGGGCGATGAAGATTATGCCGACTTTTTCCAATTCCAGGTAACGGAAACGAGCATTGTTAACTTGGGCTTGAGTGGGATGAGCGCAGATGCGGATGTGGCACTATATAAGGATCTGAACGATGATGGGGAATTGGGGGGAGATGAAATCATCTCCGCATCCACAAAATCGGGCGCTGCGAATGAAACCATTGAGAACGTCACCTTAGATCCGGGTAAATATTTCCTATCGGTGGAGGCATATGAAGGAAACACCAACTACAGCCTGAGTTTGGCAGGTGTTGCCGGAACTGTAGCAAAAGATTTGGCGGGCGATCGAGCCAGCACGGCACGCCTGCTGTCGCCAGACGGTGAAGTGGAATTGCACGATTATGTGGGCGGGACTGATGCAGTGGATGCCTATCGCCTGGAAGTGCTCAACGCGGGGTATTTGGATCTGTTTACCGAGAACCGGAAGGCGGATCTAAACCTTACTGTATGGAGCGATCGTAATAGCAACGATCAGTTGGATGCGGATGAGATTGTTGCCCAGGGGACAAATGAAATCCAGGAGGATAACATCAACCCCGGTACCTATTACGTCAATGTCAGCGCGCCCGGTGCTCCAACGCCCTACGAAATTGCTGCCATCTCCGAACCGGGCAGCCGGGTAGACATTGAAAACTATGACCCGCTCTTCCCCGGTATCCCCACGACAGGCACCCTGACTCAAAACGATAACTTCGATCCCAACGATCAGGAAAACTACGCCGATCCCTATCTGCTGTCGGAACTGGGGGCTGGGTTAACGGTGACTGTGACTCAAGAATCACAGGATTTCGATGCTTCTCTAACAGTGGTGGATCAGCTCACGGGCGAAGTGGTGGCTGAAAACGATGATATCAACACCAACGGTGGAGACTTCAATGCCAGGGTGAGTTTCACCACGGAGCCAGGGGTTCAATATGTGGTGTTTGCCTCCAGTGTGGATGCTCCGGGCTTGGGTGACTATACTCTGAATGCGACGGTGACGGGAACGCCGATTGCAAACGCGTTACGCAGTGCGAGTGCTGACACTCCGTTACCACTACCGGTCTTTACTTATAAGGGCAACACTACTAATTTTACCTATGCCCCTCTTGATAATGGTCAGATCGACCCTGGTTCAATCCGAATCGACCAATTGAACCAGAATCTATTTGGCGATTGCTACTTTTTGGCAGCCATGACGGCTACGTTCGGCAAAATCAAGGAAGACCTTTCCGATGCTAAATCCAAGGAGAGTACGGTGCTCAAAAGTGCGATTTCTACCGAGGACACGAACTACAGCATCAAGTTCTTCGACAAGAAACAAACCCAGGATATCGTCGTGGACAATCAGGTGGTTACCTCTGAAGGTAAGTTGTTTGGAGCCAAATGGACCAATAACAATGTCGGGGCAACAGACGCAAATGGTCAACCCATCTGGGCTCCCATTTTTGAACGAGCCTATGCAAAGTTTCGGGGTGGCTATGATGCCATAGGGAATGGTGGTTTTTACGGAAATGCCCTCAGCCGGCTCACGAACAAATCGATCGACTTCATTAAATGGAATCCCTCTAATCTTACAGAGAAGACTACACCGAGCACGATTACACCCGATGCAACAATTGAGAGTAGGTTTTTTGTCACACCAGGAGACCCTATTGAGACCGATCAAGTCTTTGACAGCATTAAAACTGCGTTGGACAATGGAGGCTACGTCGCTGCTGGGACACCCGGCGGCGGGGATGACTCAAAGCTATTATATGGTGGGGTCTTATACCAAAGCCATGCCTACAGCATCCACAATGCCTATGAACGAGAAGATGGGCAAAAGCTGATCTTGCTGCGGAATCCCCACGGGATCGATAATACTAATGGCGAGAACCGTAGTCTCGTGAAGGCAGCAGAAGATCCGAGTAACGATAATGATGGGTTTATAACCATCACATTTGATGCGTTTTTGAAGAACTTTCAGGGGGTGAGTCTGTCCCAGGCATAGTACCGATCGCTTCTTCACAACCCAACTGTTAAGCTGGAACAGATGTAGGTTGGGTCTCATTTCGCGAGACCCAACCTAGTAAAGGGCTGTTCGGTTTCTTATTGTCAACCCAATCTACGCAATTGGTTCCAACTCCTACCGACACGCAATTTTGGGCTGCACCTCAATTAGAGGTCTTTGAGTAATATCCTCTTCTATGATTTTGGCTACAGTAAAATTAGAGGAAGCTGGAATAAAATATCATCAACAACTAATTTACATTGCCTAAAAATGAGCGAAACTGCACAACTAACTAACTTTAAAATTTTCCCCAAACATACAGGAGTTTGGGAGGGAGACTGGACAATACTCGATGGCGACTGCAAAGAAACCCGGCGTTTTACAGCAGTGGTAACTCAGAAAATAGTTAATAACGAGTGGAGGCAAACTAACCTTCAAACTTATGCCAATGGTCAGAGTGAAACCCAAAATTTTGTGGGTTATGTTGTCGGCGAAGGGCAAGTGCAAATTGAAGGTCTGGACTCGGTTTTTTCCAACTACAATACACTAGCGACAGAAGTTGGAGAGGATTTGATAATTTTTCAAGTATGGGACAAAGCAACTGGCTTTATGAGGGCTGTTGAAACCATCCATCTTGTCAGTTCAGATCGGCGAATTCGGACTACCCAAAGCTTGACAGAAGAGGGAAAACTTAGGGGAGTTCTGGTGATTGTTGAACGAAGAATTGAGTAAAACTTTTCACTGCTTATGTTACCCACTGATTTATTAAGTCACCGCCAAAACGGAGAATCAATTATTCCTCTCCGCCTCAAGATAGATGCTAAAAACTTAGAAGCAGCTACCGAAATGATTGATTGCTTTCAAAGTGCGATCGGCAAAACCCAAGGCGAACTCGACGGACGGTTACTAGAATTAGAAGGCGACAGCCCCGATTATCGGCTGAAACGGGGATTAGCGCACCTGCTGAAAGGCGGTTTCTGCACCTTGGAAGTCATCAGTCCCCTAGAACCATCAGAGTTGAGACAGCGGGTTTTTGCGTTGTCCGCGCGATCGACTCCCAGCCCTCAATCCACCCAATTAACCCTGGAAAAAGTAGCAAGTGAACTCAGCCAAGAGTTAAACAGAGAAGTTTTGCCTCACGAAATCACTACAGGTTTATACGCCGATTTAAACGAAAACAAAATCCTCACAGAGTTTAATGCACCAACTCCCGAAAACTTGCTTCACAAATACAATCTTTCTCAAGTTCAAGGCATATTTTACCGAGCAAGTCAAGTCCAATTAACCGCCCACCGCAACGATCCAGGAGAATACAAACTCTTATTTCGCTATCTGAAACTATTTCAATTAATGACTTACATTGAAGGCGATGCAGACCACGGTTTTACACTGACAATAGATGGCCCTACAAGCTTATTCAAACCCAGCACCCGCTACGGCTTAGCCCTGGCGAAAATGCTGCCCGCACTGCTGCACGTCACCAAATGGAGTATGCACTCGACACTCCATACAAAAGATCCTTTTAGTGGCGTTTTGAAAACAGGTAAATTTACCCTAAATTCCGATTGCGGTTTAGTCAGCCACTATCCCCCTGGCAAGCCTTATGATAGTATGTTAGAAGCCGCCTTTGCTGAAAGATGGAATTCCACAAAAACCGAGTGGCAACTAGAGCGAGAAGTTGATTTAATTCCGATTCCAGGTAGTGTGATGATTCCCGATTTTCGGTTGGTGCATCCCGACGGGCGAGTGTTTTTATTAGAAATAGTTGGTTATTGGCGGCCGGAGTATTTGCAAAAGAAATTTTCACAAGTACAGAAGTCTGAATGCGATCACTTGATTTTAGCTATTTCCGAACGGCTGAATTTAGAAAAAGCCGGGGTGAATGTAAATGATGTGCCAGCAAAAGTAGTCTGGTTTAAAGATAAATTGCTGCCCAAATCAGTCCTGGAAGTCCTCGAAGAGTAACCAATCCGCGCATCAGTTGCAAACTCCTTTCTTTCTCTCTCTCTGCGGCCTCTGCGCCCTCTGCGGTTCAAAAAAATCCTCCTCAAAAAACCTCCCACCTTGCACGCTATACTAAAATAGGAATTCACCCAAATCCTTGCCACCGCATACTCTCACCCTAAAATCGATTGAAAAATGCCAGACACAAGTATTGTCGAAAGAATCAAAAAGCTGTTAGCCCTCGCCACCTCATCCAATGAAAACGAATCGACTGCTGCGGCCGAAAAAGCTTCCCTTTTACTGGCACAGTACAATCTCAGCCTCGCGGATTTAGGGCCAAATCACCAAGAAGAGATTGACGAAAACTCTGTTGAAACAACATCGAAATTTGTAACTTGGAAAATGATGCTGCTTTCGGGAATTGCCGACGCTAACGGTTGCACTGCCATGCGAAACACTTATAATGGCAGTATGTTTTTGGTGGGAACTTCTACAAACCTGATTGTTTGCAAACATCTGTACGAGTATTTGAGTTCGGCGATTGAAAAAAGGGCTAAATACCGCAAAGGAAACGGGAGGGGATTGGCGTATCTGAATGCTTTTCGGGTGGGATGCGCGACAAGGTTGAGACAAAGATTGTTGGAACAAAAACAGCAGATGGAAGAGTCGGGGATTCCGGGTTCGGGGGATGTGGCGGCGACTCCAGGGATTGTAGTACGATCGATGTTTGAGAAAAATCAACAGGCGATCGCGGATTATCTAGAGGGCCGAGGGGTTAAAATTAGAACTAGAACAGATTCTCAAGTCAGCAGCGCGGCGGGTTTTAATTCGGGGTATGAAGTGGGCGATAAAATTAGTTTGCACAAGCAAGTGCAGCCGCAAGGGGATATGAAGCAACTTAATGAATGTCTTTGAGTTCTCGATAGTAATTGATGGATAATCCAAACTGGGATAAAATTAAAGCAAATTACAAATTAGGTCAGTTGGCGTACTGAAAAGTTGAGGATCATGCACCTTGATCCTGACTATTCTTAAGAGTTTTGAAAACTTCCCACAAGATAAATGTAACAATTACGCTGAGAAAAAGTGCAGCCAATCCCCAAATTATCACTGATAGAATAACAGAAAATATTCCTATTAAGGCTAAGGAAAATAATAATCCAATAAAGATTGGTATAACCAACCAATGTTTAAATGCAAGTCGAATTAAAGATTTAAATAACTTGGAATATCTTTGCTGTTCTAAATACAAAAGAACCAAACTAATCAGTATTGCTATCTCTCGTCCATATTCCCCAAGTTCTTTAGCAATTGGTAATGTCTGCTCGTATAATTCAACAGCTTGTGGTTTGCATCCTAGTTTAGCATTGGTAGATCCTAAACGAGCCAATGCTACCATTTCCATGTGACGAGTGCCAGTTTGTTGTGCCAGTAATACAATCTGCTCGTAACAATCTTTTGCTTTTGAGTAATCTTTTTGCTGCGAATAAACACTGCCCAAATTAACCAGAGTAAACATTTCTGCTTCACGGTTACTAAGCCTACTTAAGAATATTAATATTAGCTGATAATATTCGATAGATTGAGAATAGCTTTTTAGTAAATTATAAGCTTCTGCAATACCCAATAAAACAGCTATTTCTTGCTGGTTTCCCATTTGTGGGGCAAGGAGTAAAGCTTGCTGATAGCAATCAATTGCTTTGACATAATCTTTTGATCCTGCGTAACCTAATCCTAAACCCAAAATGGCAAAAAACTCTCCTACAACGTCACTTTTTAGTTCTCGTGCAATGGTTAAACTTTGCTGGTAATAGTCAATAGCTTGAGAGTAGTATTCTTGGAGATAATAAATTCTTCCCAAATCTGCTAGCGCCTGTCTCTTACCCAATGGATCTTGAATCTCCTGCGCTATTGCTAAGTGCTGCCTGTGACACTCAACTGCGTTAGTATAATCTTTGAGGCGACGGTAAATTGCGCCCACATTCATTAGAGATGCTTCTACACCTTTAGAGTATTGAATCTCTTCCATAATATTTAAGCTATACTGCTGGTATTGCATAGCTTTTGTATACTCTTCACAACAGCGGTAAACTACGCCTAACTTTCCCAATACTGCTCCCTCAAGCTGGCGGTTTGAAATTTCTTGTGCAATAAGTAAACTTTGCTTTAAATACTCTGTTGCTTTAATATAATTGCCCTGAATACGGTAAAAATCACCTAAATTTGCTAGCGTCGAGCATTCCACATATCTGTCTGCTATTTTTTGGCTAATTTCTAAACTTTATTGATAGCACTTTAGGGCTTTGGAAAACTTTCTCTGAGATAAATAAGTATTTGCAATATTTCCCAAAACCGTGGCTTCTAGCTTACGGTTTGGGAATTCCATTACACTATTCAAACTTTGTTGGTAGTATTTCCTCGCTGTTTCATGGTCTCCTAATGCTTGATAAGCATTAGCGAAAACATTGAATAAAATAGTGTTTTCTGTCTGGTTTAATTTACCTAATATTCGGTCATAAATTTCAATTTGTTCGCGATAGTACCCCCAAATACCAAATTGATTGTGTAATTGTTCTTTAATAGGAGTATTGAGGCGAATCACAAGGGTTTCCCAAGCTCTTTGCCAGTCTTCGACTTCGCAGAGATGGTGAAATGCTTCCAAGTATCCCCGAACTTTCTCAAGATTGGAAGCATCCGGCTTCAGTTTGTACCTCGTCAGCCAATTTTTAACCGCTCTGTACTGAGCGCGTTTACAAGGGGGCATTTCCCTAAACTCCGGTGCTGCTAGATCAATTCCCAGATTAGCCAGCATCCACTCTCCCGGCGGCGTGATGTCAACTTCCAAACTATTTTGACTTTTAAAATCAAATTCAGCAAAATCACTCTTCATATTGTCCACTACCTCACTGTCAAATTTTTCAAATGCTCTAATGCTACACTGCGAATTAAATTGTGCTGTCGCAAGTGTATCTCATCGTCAATTAATTCTTCTTCTACCAAAAAGCGATCGCGCAACGCATCCAACGCTAACTCTTGCTTCTGGTCATCGCAATCCCAATCTTCCAAATGACTCAGCCAAAACTCTTCCGGTACGGCACAGCGATACACAGAAGCTTCGCAAAGCAATCGATAGGCATTCAAAACATCTTTTTTCAATCTCTCAAACGTCTTTTCCAGCCGGAATCGCACATTTTTTCGCAGTTCGCGAGTATATCGATCCAGTCGCCAGTCGTCATCTGCTGATGCCGTTATTCCTTTGGTCTTAGCTTCCTCAATTGCCTTCTCCACTTCTTCAATTTCATGCCCGTATTTATTCCAATAACCAGCCACGTTGCCATAAAAAGGCTTACTGCCAATTTCCCCAGCAATCACCCGCAAAGCCAATGGATGCCCTTCATAAGCAGTCCCGATTCGTTCTAAATAAGGTTTGTTTGGTGAATCTATTTCCACCTCTAGTCCAGTTTTATCGAACAAGTCTAACTGTTCTGATGCTGTCAGTCCCTTCAATTCTTGACAATACCAAAAATTTTTATAACGGGCCGGAATTTGCTCTGGCAAATCCTGCGATGTTACGATGATACGACTTTGGCAAGATCCTACTGCCAAAAAACCATCAAAAAATTTTGCCCACAACTCATCCTGAAAACCATTCCAGCCCGCTTCTTCATTTCCTTTTAAAATCAGTTCCAGAGAATCTATCACGACCAAATACCGATTTTCTCGCAATCGCTCGACTAATCGATTCAGCAGCCGCTGTGTATCTTTGCGGTCATCTGGCGTAATGCGTTCTCCCCACTTTTCCAACCATCGAATCGCCACACTAGCAAAATCCGAAGCTTGCTGCTGGTTTTCAAAATTCTCCTGATGAAACTTACGACCGTCGTCTTGCAACTCCACCGCCAATCTTTCAGCTAAAGCCGTTTTGCCAATTCCCGCGATGCCAAGAAGAATTAACAAGTGGCACGAACCCTGAACCTTCTGGGCGAGTTGACTAATCAGGTCTTTTCGACCAACCCAAGCATCGTCACAAGCAAAAAACTCTGCTCTCGAATCAGTCTGACATAAGGGACTATCATCCACAATATCTTCCCAGTTCTCCAATTCTACAGCCTTGCAAATCTTGACAAAAACCTCATGCTGAATAGGCTTCCGCCGCCAAAACCGCTTTAAAGTTGCGACTGAAGTTTGGGCATCTCCGCACCAGCTAGAAGCTTGTTTTTCCAAGCCTTTCTTTCGCCTAGCCCGATCGACTATTTCCAACCCAGATTCAGATGCTCTTAGACTAGCTGCCATGCTGATTTTTTAACCTTCAGTAACCATATTTAACTTATAACATCTGCCAATTTGTGGCGCGGCTCTATTTTGGCTCACTTTTGGATACAGCGCCAGATTTGCGTTGAAAGAGAGCCGTCAAACCTTTGCTGTTCAAGGAATATAGAGATGGGAAGCAAGTTAGGCGATATCGCTCATTTCCCAGTTAAAACAATCATTTCTTCATCATGAGTAAGACTATGCAAGCACAAAATTTCGTTCAACTGGAACTACCAGGCGTTTTACCTCAAAAAAACGACACCCTCAAACAAATAGAAGAAGCAATGCAAGGAATACTAGACCTAACATGGAAAACTGTGCTGCTTCAGATATCACCACGCAGCACTAAAGAACTGATGCGACAGCATGGAAAACTGATGGCTCTCAATGATAGAGAAGCAAGAATTAAAGTTTCCTCAACACCACTTTTGCTAATGGCAATTCAAAAACTTCCCGATGTTGAATCAGCTTTCAGAAAAGCGTTTGGCACAACAGTCAAAATCCGTCTCGAAGTGTAAGTGATCTCGTTTCCGGTGAGAGCGTATTATTTAATGCTTGGCCCGCGTGCGGTGCGTGACAGTCAATAGTCCCACCGCCGCGAGTTAAAGTTTCCCGTTGTCACGCACCCTACGACTGATATCTTGCACAGAGTACGATCGCCCTCAATTAATCAATCAATTCCGCTTCTTCAAAAATCAGTCTAGTCGTCAACTCCAAACCAGGCAGCAACTCATCCAAAATTAGTGTATTATCCGTATAAACTTGACTCAAACCATCGGGGAAAAAGCTTCTTATTAAAATAGCTTGTGGATCAATTACCCAAACTCGCGGAACGCCCGCCGCCAAATAATCTTTCGCCTTCTCTTCAAATCCCTGCATCGTTTGACCAGGAGAGATAATCTCAATCACCAGTTCAGGAATTGCAGGACAAGCTTCATTTTGCCGCCAGCTTTTCGCCAGACGTTCATAAGAAATATAGGTCAAAGCAGGAACAGGTACCCAATCTTTATCCTGACGTTTTAACAAAATTGCCCATTCTGGAAGCACTCGCCCGCGTCCTTTACACCATACACGAATCAGGCGACACAAAGCTCCCTGTAAACTGGAATGAAAAAATTTTGGAGACACTTTCGGAACTGCTTCACCATCTACAAACTCACAATATATATCTCCGTCGGGCAAAGCTAGAAATTCTGCTAAAGTGAGTTTGGTTCCGATGCCTACCATGACTCCCAGCCCTCTCGCTAATTAACTCAAATATCAATTATACAAAATTTCCCAATATTCCTAGAAGTACGATCGCCCCTGGGTCTCTATTCCAAAAACACAATAACAAAATCCCCAACTTCTTAAAGAAGTCGGGGATTTAACCGCGATTGCATTTTAGGTTAGGCGTTTCGCCTGTTTTTATGCCAAAACTGGCACGGGCTGCGGCCAACGTCCCATGACTTTACCAATCACCGCCAATTCTTCCATCAACTTGTCGAACTGATCCGGTGTTAAAGATTGCGGCCCGTCAGACAAAGCTTTTTTGGGATTCGGGTGCACTTCAATCATCAGCGAATCTGTACCAGAGGCGATCGAAGCAAACGCCATTGACGGTACAAACTGCGCCCAACCGGTGCCGTGACTGGGGTCAACCATAATCGGTAAGTGAGTCAGAGTCCGCAACACTGGAACCGCCGACAAATCGAGAGTATTGCGTGTATATTGCCTGTCATACCCGCGAATTCCGCGCTCACACAAAATCACGTTCGGATTGCCAGAAGCCATGATATACTCAGCAGCCATCAACCATTCTTCAATGGTGGCGGAGATGCCGCGCTTCAGCAAAACAGGTTTGTCTTGAGCTCCAACTTTCTTCAATAGTGAGAAATTCTGCATATTTCTCGCCCCGACTTGGATTACGTCGGCTACTTCTACGATCGCACTTAAGTCGGCCGCATCCATAACTTCTGTGATAATTCCCAAACCGCTAGCTTCCCGCGCCGCCGCTAGCAATCCCAAAGCACTCTCGCCGTGGCCTTGGAAAGCATAGGGGGAAGTTCTCGGTTTGTACGCGCCACCACGGAGAAAATGAGCTCCAGCAGCTTTGACGCGCATTGCCGTTTCGACAATCATTTCTTCGTTTTCGACCGAGCAAGGGCCTGCTACGATCGCGATCGGGTGGTGCAAGCCGATCATTACAGTTCCTAAAGGAGTAGCAACCGCTACTTCGCTGGGTTCACCTTGGCGATATTCGAGAGAAGCGCGTTTGTAGGGTTTTTCCACCCGCAGCACTTCCTCAATCCAGGTGCTCATTTCGCGCAGTTGCATCGGTTCGAGCTCAACGGTGTCGCCCACCAAACCCATGACGGTTTTGTAACGGCCGACGATTTTTTCTGGTATCAAACCCCAGTTAGTGCGGAGCTCTTCGTCTAGTCGATCGATCTCGGCTTCTGGAGTGCCGGCTTTCATTACTATAATCATATTTTTTTTGCCTTTTTAGTTGGGCTAGAAACGGATCATGACTCTGATGCACTGAGAAAAATAGATGCAATGGCGATCGAGAATCTATTTATATCAGTATTATTAGCATTTTTGTGGGGCGGGTTCTTGTTCCCTCCCCAAATACAAACTCGCTAATGGTTAACAGCTTAGTTTTTAGCTAATGACTTATAACTCATAACTAATGACTAACTTTTTGGCTTCGCGGCGCGCCACGCTTCTCGCATCCGTCCAAAATTTGTATTAAATTCTTCCCACCCCAGAGTGCTTCCTGAAACTTCTTCATCCCAGGAAGCCGAGAGGACTCCGTAGCTTAATCCCAGAACGCCTAGACCAAAACAGCCCATGCTTACCAGCAATACTGCTGTGTTGGGCAGATCAAACAAGCCCTTGCTGACTACCAAATAGCTGACAAAAAATGTGGAAATTCCCAGGATTGTCGGTATGCCACAGAATACCGCTATACGGGATATCATGCGTTGGCTGACTACTTCTGGGATGGATTGCGCCTGTTTTCCGGTTTTGTTAGCTTTCGGCTGCTTGTCGGCAGAATCCGACTCTAAGGCTATGCTTGCTTGGGGCTCTGGGGGCTTTTTAGGCGTTTTTTTACGATTCGTTGCCGGTTCAAAGGGCAAGCGCTTGCGGGGTGGTTCGGAGGACATATTTTATCTCTAACCTGAAATCTCGAACATTTTTCAATAAGTCTTGGTGTTTGCCCAAGATTAAAGAATATTGTCGCAAATTTTGGCTTAGGTGTTTAGCCGCGAATGCCTAGACGGGCAATCAATGCTTTGTAGCGATCGACATTTTGCTTTTGGATGTATGCCAGCAGGCGCTTGCGGCGGCTGATCATCATCATCAAACCGCGCCGGGAGGCGAAGTCTTTTTGGTTGATTTTCAGGTGGGCGCTGAGTTTGGTGATGCGATCGGTCAGCATGGCGACTTGGAGATCTGCTGAACCGGTATCGGTTTCATGGGTTTGGAAGTCGCCCATGATTTCTTGTTTGCGCTGTTGTGTAAGAGCCATGAATTGATTTTAGTTTTTTTTGTACGATTGTCACAATCTCCAATGTTATCACAGGGGAAGCATAACAACGATAAAATTTTTGCCAAGGATGGGTTTGTTTTTTGAGCAGAATAGACTTGAATTGTAAACATACTTAGGACGGGCGGGACGCCCATCCCACAGGAAAAAAATTGTGGGATGGGCGTCCCGCCCGTCCTGGGTGTTTATTCCCGGCGGCTAGATATTGTAGGGGATTATCGGCTCAAATAGGCGATCGCCTCACGTATCCAATCATCCGCATCACCTTTGGCGGACAAAGTGCTGTCTTGACTGAGGGTTTGCAGCGCTTGCAAAACTTCCGCCCCAGTGTATCCCATCGCCAGCAGGATCATCTCGACTTCTTCTTGAATAGCTGGGGGGACTCCGGCGGCGACTGAAGTTGTCAAACCTGCTTGCTGTCGCCATTCCGAGAGTTTGCTTTTGAGTTCCAGGGCGAGACGTTCTGCGGTTTTGGTACCCACGCCCGGTGTTTTGGCGAGGATGCGGGTGTTACCGCCGACGATCGCCTGGACTAAATCTTGCAATCCTAAAGTATCGAGAAGTGCGATCGCCAGTTGAGCACCGACACCGCTAACACTCGTCAACTGCCGAAACAAATCGCGTTCGGCCGCGCTGCCAAAACCGTACAATACGATTTGGTCTTCCTTAACTTGCTGGTGGGTAAAAATTTGGGCGACTTCGCCGGATGCTGGCAATTGACCGGTCACGCGGGGCAAAATTTGGATTTCATAGCCAATTTGATTGACTTCGAGAGTCAATATGACGCGGTTGCTGCCTTTGGCGATATCGGCGACTGTGCCTTTGAGATAGCTAATCATAAAATTAATAATAATACACCGCTATTCGTTTTCATCAAACTCGGCGATGATGTTGCGGATTTCGTTGAGACTAATATCTGTTCGATCTGATTTTGAGTAAATGGTTAACAAAAGTACGCTGACGGGCGATTCGACTTGATAAATCATGCGATACCCTGCACTTTTTCCTTTTTGGATGTTGCTGTTTTTCACCCGGACTTTTAAGATGATATAATCTTCGCCCATTCCGGGAATGCGATCGCCAATAAAATTGCCAGCCTGTATTTGTTCTATTACGGGCTGAGTATCTAGCCGGATTTGTCGATACTTTTTGGATAATTCACGCAAATTTCGTTTATACTCAGGCGTTAAATCGATTTGAACTAGATCATCGGATTCATTCGACATCGATGCCCTCCCACATTTGAGAAAGAGGTATTCGCTGCCCTGTTTTAGCTTCCTGCAACGCTCTTTTGAGACTGGCTTTTATTTCTGCAACTGGAGTATCGTCGGGGTCGTCTTCATCTTCATCTGTAGGTTCGGGAAGAAGAACGATGATTCGCACGCGGCCGGGAGTTTCTGCGGTTAAAGGTCGATCGAGAATTAATTGACCTTTTTCGTCGATCGTTCCTGTGACTTCAAAGGCTTTCATTTGTTTCTCCTGTATTTTTTTCAATTAATACTATTATATAACCCTGTTCGAGTTCGAGCGATTTTGTTATTCTCAAGTCAAAATAAGCTGCTGTTTAACCAAAGACAAATCCGTCTTACCAAAATTCACAACCAAAGCCACATTGAAATTTTCCAACGATTTGACAAACCACATAATTTCATTAGAAGCTTTACCTTCATAGTGATTGAACAAAATAGAAAATCGCTTTTCCAACTCTGGTTTGACTTTGCCCGAAAGCAGCACAAGTTTCAGCAGTAAGCCCATTGTCCTACTAGCGCCGAGGTTGTACACCAAGTCGTAAAAAACGTAGTGGCTGGGATGTTGAGAATTTTCCACTACTAAGAAGTTGAACAACTGGCTGCAAGTACGAACTAACAAGCGATTATTGAATTTCACCGAGTCATTTTCTCGCAATGTATTTTTGATTTGTTTGTACAAACGGTCATTAAATTGACGCCCCCCGTATTCTGGTTCTACCGAGGATATTAAATATTCATATAAATCTCCTTTAAATGATGCGTAAGATGGAGTTTGTCGGGAATCTCTTAGAAAAAATTGAGCCGCTTCTTTGTAGCTGCGATCGCCTGCTACTTTTCCCGCAAATTCCCTCACCGCTAAGTGCAGTTCTGCATCGTTCAAAAGTGTGGGATTAGCAGCCCGCTGCACAATTCCTATTTCTGTATTTCTCGGTTCAACCATATAATTCAAATATTTAGACAAATGTGTTTCAAATTGTCGCTGTCTTTGAAATGCCAGTTTTTGGATGGTTTGTTGGTCTTCCTCAATGCTGTCCTTGCTCAGTAGAGAATAGCCGTACAAATAAGGATACCGACATATCAATTCGCCCAAAGGAGAATCTGTATCTTGTTTCTGCTGTTCCGCCTCTCTATCTAAGGCTTTTACTAAGCGCTCTATGGTCTGGAATTCTTCACTTTTAGTAAAGAAATTTATTTGTTCTTGTAAGCGCTTGACTATGTAAAATTCCATCCCGAATCGGGGAGAAGTCTGCTTAAATAAAGCTACCAACTTGGCGATCGCGAACTGATTTTGTGATTGCAATTGCCAGCGGTTGATCGGGATGTAGCAGCAGCGGTGGAGGAGATATTTAAAGTCCTGATCCGATCGCTTGACGGAGACTATACTGTACAAAGTTGCTTCAATCTCTCGATCGGGATAGCCCATGCCGTCGATAAATAGCTTTCGGAACCGCTCGATCACCTGTGCGGGGGATTCTGTTTCCACGCAGGAGACGATGTGATCGTACAATCTCTGTTCGTTGCTGCCTGTTGGAACACTATCTGAGGGCGGGGTGAGGATGCTGCTGTCTGCATCTGTGTCTACGCTGCTGTCTGCAACTTGTGCGACAACGACTGTCGGTTTTTCCCGAAAAGTTCGATCGGGATTCAAGAACCAATAGTGTTCTTGGCTTAATTGTTTGTCCGCAGCCCAATCCAAAGCTGACTGCAAACTTTCTCCTGTCAATAACAGCGATTCATCTTCGCGGTCTGAAGCCAGCCATGCTGCTAGGGCGGATCGGTACGGAGCCAATTTTCCCAGCTCTTTTTCTACCCAAAATTGATTAAAAACTGACTGATAAATTAGGTTGGAAACTATTAATTTACCGTGAGATTTAACAACCAGTCCTGACAGTTGCAATTCGAGTTTTTCGGGAGAGTAATCTGCTGGTACTGCCTGCAGTTCCCCCCGTTTTGTTGCCTTGGCGGGTTGCAAAGCTTGCTGGTACAGCGTTAACAGCCGCGTGAGGTCACAGGGGTTATGGAAAATGCGATCGCGAATTGCTATCAAATGTTGGGGTTCGTCTTCTTCTTCCCAATTTTTAATAATTCTGTGTTTGACCAGTTTTTCAACTTGCTGAGCTTCGGAATTTCGGCCAATAAAAGGCCCGTATTCAAGTACCAAGTGACAAACTTTTTGAGTTAGAAACGGTTGGCCGCCCGTCCAAGCTAATATTTCTTGGAGCACTTTTTGGGGGCGAAAAGCTTTCAGGGCTAATCCTTTTGCTAGCGGCAAACTTTCGTGCAGTTGGAATCGACTTAAATGAATCTGCCGTCCAATATTAAAAGGGTTGCATCTTGGATCTCGGATCAATTCTGAGGGGGCTGCTACTCCCATAACAGCAAAAGTCAGGCGATCGTATTCCGGTTGCTCTGCCCGCTTGGAGTAACAAGCCCGGATCAAAGCAAAAAAATCGCTGGTACTGAAATTTAGGCTGCTGATGCTGTCAATGTCATCTAGGAAAATTACCAGATTTTGCTGAAGTGACTTGAGCAAAACTTTTTCGATAAATATCTCCAATCGCTGCACCGGCGATAGCAGTTCGCGATCGTTCCACCACTTCATGGCATCAAACCTGTTTGTGATGTGTAAACTGCTTGCCATGCGGTACATGATTGCGCCATACCACTTCTGGGGGGAGATATCTCGGCTACTGATGCTTCTCAAGTTGATGGCGGTAAAAACTGTACCTTCGGCTTGCAACCTTTTGGCCGTTTGCACTAGCAGGCTGGACTTTCCCATTTGTGGCGAACTCAACACGTAGCAGAAGTCTCGGGCTTTGAGTCCTTCGTAGAGTTCGCTGTCTGCCGATCGCCTGACATAGGTGGGCGCCCCGGCAGGCAAATATCCTCCAACTTGATATTGGTACGTTGAGTTGACTTCTGCTCTCATCTGGGAATTCATCAAGATCCTACGCCCCTATGCTGTGCGATCGAAAGGTTACAAATTACAATTATTGCCCGCTTACTATGGTGGAAAATTTTTCTTCCTCTTTCTCTATTGTCTACTAGCTCAGCTTTCTTCTCGTCAATCTTTACCGTATCTTTGCAAGCGTTCGCCCCAAATCCTACGCTCGGCCCAATTGTAGCCCGCCCCTGGATTTTTTACACTCGTTCACATAATTAGATGAATTTTCACTCGATCGGATTTAGAACGCTAAAACGCCCATTTTTTCACATTTTTTTACAATAATACTTTAAATTTCACCCGGTGGTATGATGTGGGCAGGGAAACTCCTAACCACAGAACGCCGTCAACCTTCTGCCTTCTGATCCGCCTCCCGGATGCCGGAGAAAAACGCGCTCGGAATGGCTGCCAATAAAAAACCCCAGCGTTTAGCTGAGGACTGCTTGAGTGGGAGATATCGTTAATCTGCGTTTTTTTAATTGACTTAGATTGCATGGAATTCCATGCTGCTGACTTTCCCCGGGCTTTCGCGTTCGGGGATTCCTAAGAACAAACTTTTCAGGATGCATCCACAAAAAGTTTAATTCTTAAAGGCTTTGTCAGTACCAGGCTAACCACTCACTCAACTATAAAAGTTAAGTCGGTGGCTAATTGTAGAAGATGCGCCCTGATGGCTTAACTACCCGATGGATTAGCACCCTGATGGCATAACTCCCTGATGGATCGACGCCCTGATGGCTTTCGCTCCACTACCCAAAAAATTCGGGTTGGTGGATGATCGTGGACATTAGTAACACGTCACTTCCGGCGTTTCCGATCGCAAGCGGGTGTGCCTGTCTGAATTGATTATGGCAGGCAGATTTATCAGAAGACAAGTGGGCTATTGCATCAACCCATTTCTGACAGATCGGGTTAGCCAAAAAGTGTCTATCTACGGAAATCAGGGTCATCGAACATGAAAAACAGCATCTTAGTATTAGGGGTAATTGCCTCGGCTGGCTTCGGCTTTTTCCAGGCAGGCAGCGCCAGCGCTTTAGCGATCACCCCACAACATTCATCAGCCAGCAGTTTGACGGCTTGGGAGATTAATCCCGACTTTAACTACACTGGAACGAATGAGGATGGGGAGCAAGAAGAGGTAAAAACGGGTAAAGGCAGGAAATAATTGGCGCTCTTGTGTGGTTCGCTCTTGTGCGGTTGTGGTTGTGGTTGTAGTTGTGGTGGTATTTGTTGTCGCAAGGGCCTCTAATCGAGGTGGTTAAAACTAGATCCCAATATCAGTCTACCTAATCCCGGGGGTGGGGGTCAGTTTCAGAGAACGGTGAATGGGAAAATAAACAGGTAAGGCGAGTCTGTCGGTGGAGTTTCCCCGCCTATCAACTTCCTTACCTTCTGATGTTCGGGATTTGGATCTGGCACAATCGTATTTCATCTCGTAAAAACCCAATGGAAAATACTCTCGAAACTACCCGCAGACAGCGCGTATTGACAAGAACCCAGGAACGGCGTCAGGCAACACCCAAAGAAAAACAGTTGATTCACCTGCTAGCCAATATGGCTTGCAGTTTGATTAAATACGACTACAAACACGCAGCGGGCAAGGGTACTCTCCCGCCTTCGGAAAGCAAGCGTTTAGCAGAATGGCACTACCTGCGAGTTCAGCAAATTCGCCGGATCGAACGTTCATTGGAGCCCGTAGCGACCCTTAAGCGCGTGTACTACAAGAGCATCCTCAGTCCGAGAGATCTGAAGTCTTTGAAACTTCTGTGGCTGGAGGAGGACAAAAACCGTGTCAAACGGGTCGATCCTGAGTTGGACGACATCCTTAGCGAAGCTTTGGATCGGGGAGATACTTTAAAACAGCTATTTCACTCGATCGAAGTCAAAGAACGCACATTTTCTGCTACTCCTCGCCCCGGCGCGGTACCGCTTTGGGTCAAAGAATGGGAAGACTCGGAATATGACATAAACTTTTTTCCGCCTTCCTTCTCTGCATGGGTTTCGATCGTGGACGACTAGGTTCAAGAAAAACTCTTTGACATGGCATCGATCGTAAATTTCAGATGGTAGACTGATTTGCTATTGCTGCCATTGGCGAAGAGGGTGCGTGCGGGCTTGAGGCTAAACTAGGCAGCGTGGCGCGCAGGCATCCGAGTACAGAGAAGTGAATCGGAGTCAGTACCATTGTACAATGGAGGAAAACCAGGGCTTCAGCTAATAGCTGATAGCTGATAGCTGATAGCTGATAGTTTCTCATGACTGACTCGATTTCTACTTCTCCTCTAGACTCGGCGGCCGATACAGCCGAACTCCGCTCTCAGTTGAGGTCGGGTTCGGAAAAAGCTCAACTGCAACTGCTACAACAACAAATAGCAGATTCCGGTTGGGATGTATTGATGGAATTTTTATTAGAGCGCAAGTCAGAAGCACCGACTGCGGTAATGGGTAAGGCTTACCAAATTCTTTACAGTGCTAATTCTCCGAGAGCGGCGGAGTTTTTGCAAGCGAATTTTCCCACTGGGGTTGTGCCGCTGCGATCGGACTCTAACATTGATTACACTCCACTGCAACAATTATTGGCGTTACAGGAATTTCAAGAAGCCGATCGCTTGACTTTAGACAAGCTTTGTGAATTAGCGGGTGAGACAGCTTCCATGAGAAAGTGGCTGTATTTTACGCAAGTTGAGAGTTTGCCAGTGGCGGATTTGCAAACAATTAATACGCTGTGGAAAGTTCATTCCGAAGGCAAATTTGGCTTTTCGGTGCAGCGGGAAATTTGGCTGAGTTCGGGCAAGAATTGGGATAAGTTGTGGCCGCTAATTGGCTGGAAGAAGGGGAATAATTGGACGCGGTATCCGCAAGAGTTTATTTGGGATTTGAGCGCGCCTAGGGGTCATTTGCCGCTGTCGAATCAGTTGCGGGGAGTGCAGCCTTTTGCAGCTTTGATGGCTCACCGTGCCTGGTTGAAGTGAATGGTTTTCGGGCTTTTGGAGAAGGCGGGGCCGGCGGGATGTTCGGCCCGACATTTGTTAGTGAGGGGGTGTTGGATAAGCTGTCAAACATCTAAACTGCATTAACTCGCGTTACCTTTATTTTTTATTTTTCGGTTCCATTTCATAATTAGTCCTCCTTCATTTAACAGTTTATGTAACAGTGCTTCTAATTTTTCAATGGATTCAAATAATCTATTAGCAACATATTCCTTGGCAGAATGCCAGACTAATTCAACTAAGTTATAGTCCGGGCTATACTTGGGCAAAAACTCTATGATTAGATTCGGCATCTCTGACGCTATTTTCTGCAAAGTCGCTGCTTTTTTATGAAAACTAGCGTTGTCCAAGATTATCACAAATTTACAGCCTTTATCTTCAAATTCTTCCGCTAAATTTCCTTGCAATATCCACTCGGATTTTAAATCTTCATAAAAAGTTTTCAGCACAGCATAAAAATTAGCAGAATTACCAGATGGAATAAAATCTACCCATCTTTTTTTGTCTGAGTATCTCACTCCACCCATAACATTAATACGACCTTTTCGTCGGTCTCCTCTTTTATTACTTCTAGTCCCCTTTTTACACCAGGTTTTCCGTCTAATTACTCTTAAACTAAATCCACTTTCGTCCCAAAACCATACCTGCAATAGGTTTGGAGATTCTTTTTCTACTTTTAAATACTCAGCTAATTTATCTTTAAATAAACCCCTTTCTACGGCATCTTGCTTATCCTTCAAGCTGTATTTAGCCCAAAGGTAAACATACTTTTTTGATTTTAAAATTCTCCTTACTTGGGTACTACTCAACTCGATTCCTGTTTTCTCTCCTAGATATATGGCAAGTCTAGCTGTTGTCCATTTCCCGAATTCATAGCCATATTTCTCAGGTTCTACTTCAACTGTTTCTAAAAGTAAATTAATGTATTCTTCTGTGGCTTTTCGGTAATTACCCTTCATCCTATTATCTTTAAAAGTGTCTAAATTATCAGGATCACCATGAATGCTCCAATAAGCAATCTTTCTCAGAGAGCATCCTATTAGTTCAGCAGTTTGAGCTTGTGTATTTCCGCTATTTAGCAATAAAAAAATTAAGGCTCTTTGCCGAATGTCTGGATGCTCATGCTCCTTTAATACTTGTTGAAGATTTTCCCTTGTCTCGGAACTGAGGAAGTTTTTAGTAGGCATTGACTTTTTATAAATATCATCATATTATACTATGCAATATGCGTTTTAGATGCTGAACAGCTTATGACAGTAACAACCCCGTCAGAACATAGATAGGGCTTGCTGAATAAGGAATGAAAAATAAATAAGTTGATGAGTTATCGGTTATAATGAAAAAAGTGCGCTTATTGCAATTTTGGCTCCTACAGAGATCAACTCACAAAGGATTTTTCTACTTAACTATTCTAATTTACTTTTAAATCCATGTTTTATTCGAGTTCAATTGAGTCAGAAATGAAAATTTTTTATAAATCCTTATCAGAAAAGGATAAAAGAAGGTATGCAGCTATAGAATCTCAAAAATTAGGATGGGGTGGAATTAGCTATGTAATGCAACTTTTGGGCTGCAGCCGAAATACCATAATCAAGGGATTGGAAGAATTAGAGAAAATGGACTCAGAGACACTAAATAGTTCCAGGATCAGAAAGAAAGGAGGGGGAAGAAAAAGTATTGGGTCTACTCAAATCGGTATTGAGGCAGCCTTTTTAGAAGTTTTAAAAAATCACACAGCCGGAGACCCAATGAATGAGTTAATCAAATAAACTAATTTGACGCATAAAGAAATAGCTTCTGGACTACGAACGGCAGGTTTCACCATTAGTCTACCCTGAGTTGCCAAGCTATTAAAAAAGCATGGATATGTGAAAAGAAAAGCCCAAAAAAACAAACAATAGGAATTAACAAAAATCGGGACGCTCAATTTAAAAATATTGCGCGACTGGATACAGAGTACAGAGTAGGGTGCATCTCGCTTTGGCGAATATGTCGCAAAAGGGTTAAAATGGAAAAGCTAGTAAAATTGCCAAAAAATATGAGGTAAAGAAAATGACACCCTCAGACCAAGAACAGCTAAAAGCCTACTTAAAAGCGGCAGCATCCATTCTTTACAGAAATACAGATCCAACCGAGTTAGAAAGTTTTGATAGCATAGAAAAATCTCTCCGTCAGAAAATGCTAGAACAAGTGGGACCAGAACTAGGTAGCTTTTTTTTTCAGCAGTATCAGGGATTCAAACAGGAAAATCCAGAAAAATAAAATCAATAGTCGGTTCGCTCGAAATTACAGACAATCAAGCGAAATATTTTGGATTGAAAGCGTATAGTCAATTCAGTCCAATGATGGAAAAGTGCTGTCTTTTAATCAGTGCCAACGAATCTTATCAAATGGCAGAAAAAGATTTAGAGATTTTCACGGGGATCAAAGTCTCTCATAGTACATTACAAAGATTAGTCAAACGACAAGAATTTGAATTACCTACATCTAAACAAGGAGTTCAAGAAATTACATTAGATGGCGGGAAAGTCAGGCTACGCAACGACACCAAAGGCGAGGGCTGTTACTGGAAAGACTATAAAGCCATTTGTTTAGATAATGTTTATTCGGGAGCCTTTTTTCAAAATAATCAAGATTTAATTGATTGGACTAATAGCCAAAACTTACTACATCCTATGTATTGACGGTTGAGATGGTCATGCGGGAATTTGGAAAATATTTCAAGAAATAGGAGATACTGAACAAAGACAAGAAATCTTAGATTGGTATCATCTGAAAGAAAATCTTTACAAGGTAGGAGGTTCGCTAAAACGTTTAAAACTAGCCGAAAATATGTTGTGGCAAGGTAAAATAGATGAAGTTATTAATCTATTTAAAGAGATGAAAAAAAAAGGATTCAAAATATTTTGTAACTATTTAGAGACCCATCGGTGCCGAATAGTCAACTACCAATACTATAAAGAAGAGTCCATAAGTTCGATAGGTTCGGGAACAGTTGAATCAATTATTAAACGAATTGGGTTCAGGGTAAAAATATCAGGAGCGCAATGGAAAATTGAGAGCGTTCCCTCTATCCTTTCTCTTCGCTGTGCTTATCTCAACGGTCAACTTTCAATTTGATGTATTTGCCAAAGTGAGATGCACCCTACAGAGTATAGAGAACCCAGCAATCCTATTATTAGTCTTGACACCAAAAAGAAAGAAGTTTTAGGAAAATTGTATCGTCCGGGAACTCTCTATACAAAGGAACCTGTCACTACTTTCGATCATGATTTTTGGAGTTTAGGTCACGGGAAAGTGATTCCGCATGGGGTTTATGATTCTCAACAAAACCGACGATATACAGCCTTTCTCAGAAAGATGAGGTATAATGTTACTGACCCTCACTCGTGAGGGTAAAACAGAGAATATCGGATCAAATGAACTATAATTATATGGTTGAGTAAAGCCACGCGAAAGCGATACCACACATCATAACATTTTTTTGAAAGTACGCGATGCTTGACTCACAACACGTTTACTTGTACCAAACATCATACCTTGTTAAAAATGAAAGCTTACTCGATTGATTTTCTGCCAAAAATCCTAGATACTTATCATACTGAACCCATCTCACAAAAAGCAATAGCTAAGCGTTTTTTTCAGGGTAAGCTCATCTAATTTGGTATAAATTGTACTTGACAAAAAGGGCAAGATATAAAAGAGCATCCTGTCAATAGCGGCTCTTTGAACCCATCCCTGATTAAGCAACGCCCGACAGACAACGGGCGATCGACTCGCAGCCTCAAAGATGTCAAATTGGTTCTATAATACTGCTTCATCTGTGTCACGAATGGTGAGGAAAAATCAATGGAGAAAGGATTCGAGCGTGTTGTGAATGAGGCAAAATCATCACCGAAACCCGACAGGTCTCAACCCCTCTCCCTGCAACACTTACTGCGCCTTCAACTTATTTTGATGACATACCAGATCCGAGAGTAGACCGAACAAAACAACATTTACTTAAAGACATTCTGGTCATTACCATATTAGCTACGATCGCCGGTGCCCAGGGGTGGGAAGACATCGAAAATTATGGACTCAGCAAGCAGCAATGGGCGTGAATAATTTTTAGAGTTACCCAATGGCATCCAAGCGTGATGATACATTTCGCCGGGTGTTTGAAAAGCTAGACCCGAAAGTTTTTTCTTGAGAAGTTATCCCACATTCCGCAGGTGCGATCGCGCGAGCGAGTATTTTTCAAAGATTGGGCCACCGAACCCGCAAAAATAAGA
>NZ_JAUBTV010000060.1:0-47431 GCF_036705145.1 Microcoleus sp. B5-D4
ATTAGTCATTAGTCATTAGTCATTAGTCATTAGTCATTAGTCATTAGTCATTAGTCATTAGTCATTAGTCATTAGTCGCTGCTGGGTGGTTGACAATTCCCAATTGCCAATTGCCAATTCCCCATTCTTAATTACCGAGATTTAAGATATTTCTGTAGGCCGATGCAGCGATCGCACTTTGAATTAAAAAAAGTGACAGCGCGATCAATCTGCCTAAATAGGCATGGCCTTCAGGAGGTTAATTTGTTAACATTTATAAAGCTCAGAGACATCGGCACAGGTGCAAACTCATCAGAATTCTCACGCCAGAACCAACCAGACGAGCCAAGTATACAACAAAATTCTTATAAATTTCTTGCCCTGACGCTCAAAGGCAAGTGGATTATGAACCTCGAACTATTAAAAGAAAAATTAGAACAGCTAAAAAAACGTCCCAATTCGAGCAAAGGAACGATCGACCAAATCGAAAACTGGTTAACCGGTTCCCACATTTTGCAGAGATTGAGAATTAATCCTTACTACGTAGCAGGCGATACAGTCAAGAATGTTAAAAAAATTACTTCCGAATTTCTGCACGGAGTGAAAGCCGGTGCCTTCGACTTGCACTGGGATATTCACTGCCCCCACTGCAACATGATTACAGAAGAATTTAAAGATTTGGCAGACACATCAGAAATGTCTTTTTGCCCGATGTGCGAGCGCGAGTTTAAAATTGATTTGCTCGATCGTGTCGAAGTTACTTTTTCCCTAAACAAAGAAATCGAAGACCCGCAACTGCGGCCCGTCTGCGCTCCCCCTCCCGTACTCCAGAGCAAACTGCAACTGGTGACACCTCTCTACTGCACCGAATCCGAGATAGTTAGCTTAGAAGAAGGTCGATACCGCTACTGCTGTCCCCTGACTTTAGCTAAAGGGATTTTAAAGGTTGAAGGCGAAGAAACAGAAGAGATACAAGAAATTAAACTCCAGCAGTTAGCCGGTCCAGATTTTGATAAAAAAGAGCTTGCCGTGCGTCCGGGAAAAGTTAAGCTCGAATTAACTAATACCGAACACAATTTGTCGGGACTGATTTTGCATTCCGATGAATTGCCCGATGAATTGACAGTAGAACAACTGCCCCTGCGGCTGTCAGGAATGCAACTGCTTCATCACCCGGATTATAAGCGTTTGTTCGGCAATCAAGTAATATCGGAAAGAGAACGAGTCAAGATTCGGGCGATTACTATTATGTTTACTGATATTACCGGTTCTACCAGAATGTACGAAACACTGGGAGATACTAAAGCTTACAATATTGTCCGCGATCATTTTGAAATTTTCTTTGAGTCGATCGAGAAATTTGGCGGTAAAGTCATTAAAACTATCGGCGATGCTGTCATGGCTTCTTTTATCAGCAACGAACAAGCAATTAGGGCGGTCGCTGGTGCTGTAGGCTGTTTGAGAGAGTATAACTCAACTCGCCAACCGCAAGAGTGGATTCAAGTCAGAATTGGCATTCACCGAGGTACGGCTTTGCTGGTAAATCTTAATAATTCGATCGACTATTTTGGTTCCACAGTCAACAAAGCCGCCCGGATTCAAAATCTTTCTAAAAGTGACGAAGTTTCGTTTTCCGAAGAGGTTTACAGCGACGCAGCATTTTTAACAGCATTAAAAGCTGCTGGAGTCTCCGAAATTCAAAAACGAGTAGAAGATTTAAAAGGAATACAAGGGGCACAAGTCGCTTATACTGCTAGAATTAATACTGAATCAGTAATCCCGCTGTCTGCTACACTTGTCGCTGAAAAAAGCTAAGTACAAAAGCTGATATACTACTTGGCTATTGCCAGCCTCTTGTTGTGCTCGCCCCAACAGCATATAGAATTGTTCGATAGCGCTCAGATCATGGCTCCCACAGTGTAGCTCATGCTTAAGGGAGCTTCATAATGCCGATAACTTAAGTAGGCTTTGATACAAATAGTCCGAATTACTTAGCCACACGCTTACCAAATATGTTGGCTCCTAAATAACTGAAGTCGAGGACTTCACATTATGACTTCTCCTCAATTATCTCCAGAAAATACACTCGAATCGATCGCACCAGCCGCCCTCGATTGCGAACAATTAACCGAAACCGATGCCCCCTTCCCCATTGTTGGGATTGCCGCCTCAGCAGGAGGTTTGGCAGCCTTCACGGGGTTACTGAGCCATTTACCGACTGATACGGGTATGGCGTTTGTGCTGATTCAGCATTTAGAGCCCAATCACAAAAGTCTGCTGAGCGAGATTCTCGCGAGAACGACGCAAATGCCTGTTAATGAGGTAAAAGACGGCGTAGCTGTAGAGCCCAATCAAGTCTACGTTATTCCGCCCAACACCAAGATGGTGCTATGTAAAGGCGTGCTGCAACTATCACCTCGCGAGAAGATTTATGGCAAATATATGCCAGGAGATGCGTTCTTTACCTCATTGGCGATCGATCGCGGGCACAAAGCAATCGCCGTAGTTTTATCCGGGGGAGACGGAGACGGTTCGCTGGGGCTCAAGGCAATCAAAGCAGCCGGAGGCATGACTTTTGCTCAATGTCAAGACACAGCAAAAGTCGATAGTATGCCGAATACCGCTGTTGCGACAGGCAATGTCGATTTCATTCTGCCACCGGAAAAAATTGCCGAGGAACTGGGAAACTATAGTCGCAGTCCCCTTCTCACTGGCCCGCTTCCCCTGACAAAAGTTGAGGAATCGCCCGAACAGGGAGATGCCCTGACAACTATTTTTGCGCTGCTGAAATCGAGCACAGGCGTTGATTTTAGTCACTACAAACCCACCACGATCTCTCGACGCATCCAGCGACGGATGGTGTTGTACAAGCTGGAAAGCTTGAATGATTACGCCCAACATCTTCGACACAATTCGGCTGAAGTCACAGCCCTGTATGAAGAAATCCTGATCCACGTTACCAGTTTCTTCCGCGATCCCGAAGCCTTTGAAAAGTTAAAAGAACTGGTTTTCCCCACGATTACCCAAAATAAATCGGCCGAAACTCCGATTAGGATTTGGGTGGCAGGATGTTCGACAGGTGAAGAAGTTTATTCGATCGCCATTTGCTTGTTAGAGTTTTTGAGCGATCAAGTTATCCAGCCACCGATCCAGATTTTTGCCACGGACATTGGCGAACAGGCGATCGGCAAAGCGAGGTCTGGCGTCTACTCAGAAAACCAGATGGTAGATGTTTCACTAGAACGACGTACTCGCTTCTTTATTGCCGAAGCAAGAGGTAGCTATAGAATCAGCAAGGCAGTCCGCGAACTTTGTGTATTTGCCCGACAAGACTTAGGCAGCGACCCGCCTTTTTCCAATATCGATTTAGTTAGCTGTCGCAATGTGCTGATCTACTTGGGAGAGTCATTGCAAAAAAAAGTGATGCCGATTTTCCATTACAGTCTTAAGCCAACGGGCTTTCTCCTGTTAGGCACTTCTGAGAGTACCGGAGAATTTTCCTACTTGTTTACTTCAGTGGATAAAAAGTCTAAAATTTATGCCAAAAAGTTGACTGCGACTCGTCCCAATTTTTCGTTTACGCCGAGTTCCTATCCCGTAGCTAAAGCACGTGAACGGCAGGAAGTGAAGGACAATTTTACGAATAGCTTGGATTTACAACAAGAAACTGACCAACTGATTTTAAATCGATATGCCCCAGCCAGTGTGGTTGTCAACGAGCAGATGAAAATCCTGCAAGTGCGGGGAGACATCGATCCTTACTTGAGAGTGGTAGCCGGAACGCCCGACTTAAACTTGCTGGCAATGGCAAGGGCAGGCTTGCTGGTTGAGCTTCGCACCGCGATTTATCAGGCACAAACGCAGAACGTAACCATTAGGAAAGAAAGGGTATTGCTTGAATCGGGCGGACGATCGAGTATCGTCAATTTTGAGGTGATTCCCTTCCGGCCACAGGCCGTCGAAGGACGCTACTTTTTGGTGGTATTTGAAGAGGCTTCACCCACGGTGCTTAACCTCAGCACCCTTACTTCTGAAAGCTTAGATCAAGCTGATCTATATCGTGAAATTGAGCTGCTGAGGCAGCAAGTTGCAGCCGCTAACCAAGAAAAAACTGCGGCTCAAGCCCAACTGCAAGCGGTGATCCAGGATCAGGAAAGTCTCAACCAAGACCTCAAAGTTGCGAACGAAGAAATCCTATCGAGCAATGAGGAGTTGCAAAGCACCAATGAGGAGTTAGAAACTGCCAAAGAAGAGATTCAAGCCACTAACGAGGAACTCACTACCACTAACGATGAACTTCGCAGCCGAAATATTGAACAAAGCCTGGTCAATAACGATCTGATAAATTTGCTTTCCAGTATCAATATCCCTATCTTAATGCTGACAAACGATTTACAGATTCGACGTTTTACGCCAACGGCACAGCAAATTTTTAGTGTGATTCCCACAGATGTTGGACGACCTTTTAGCGACATCCGCTCAACTCTGAACGTTCCTGACTTGGAACAGATGATTTTGGAGGTGATTGATACTCTCCAGACGAAAGAACAAGAAGTTCAAACTTTATCGGGATATTGGTACAACCTCCGCATTCGTCCTTACCGGACAACGGAAAACCAGATTGACGGTGTGGTGATGGTTTTGCTCGATATTGATGCTCTTAAACGCAGTGCCAGAACCTTGGAGGAGGCCCGAAATTATGCTGAAACCATTGTGGAAACTGTGCAAACGCCTTTAGTCGTCCTAGATGCTGATTTCCGAGTGAATAAAGCAAATCGATCGTTTTATGAAATGTTTCAGGTTTCACCGTCAGAAACAGCAAAATCTTCGCTGTTTGAGCTAGGCAACGGGCAGTGGAATATCCCCCAAGTGCGATGGATTCTGGAAGATATTCTGGTTAGTGATGTTCAGCTTGAAAACTTTGAGTTGGATCACCTATTTGATAATATCGGGTCCAAAACCATGCTGCTGAATGCTTGTAAACTTGAACGAGAAGATCGAGCTTTAATGATTCTGTTGTCGATCGAGGATATCACGGAGCGCAAGCAGTTGGAGACAGTACGATCGCAGTTATTACTGCAGGAACAGTTTGCCCGCCACCAGGCAGAAACAGCCAACCGTAGTAAAGATGAATTTCTGGCGAATCTCTCCCACGAATTACGCAATCCTTTGACTCCGATCCTGGGCTGGGCACAAATTCTGCGTTCCGGGAAACTGAAGGAAGCAGCCGTTACTAAGGCTTTAGAGGTGATCGAGCGCAGCGCGAGAGCGCAATCTCAGTTAATCGAAGATATCCTGGATATTTCCCGGATTACGAGTGGCAAGCTTCAACTGTGCATTTGTCCGATCGATCTGCGGTTAGTGGTGCAAGCTGCGCTGGAGGGGGTTCAATTATCAGCCGAAGCAAAAAACATTCAAATTGTTTCGCAGTTGATTTCTACGACTGTTTTAGGGGATATCAATCGCTTGCAGCAAGTTGTGTGGAATCTTCTGTCTAATTCGATTAAGTTTACTCCGGCGGGGGGACGAGTGGAAATCAGGCTATCGACGATCGATAATCATGCTCAACTTCGAGTCAGCGATACGGGAAAAGGCATTGGGGCACAGTTTTTGCCGTATATTTTCGATCGTTTCCATCAAGGCGATTCCAGCAGCGTTAAGACGAATCAAGGGCTGGGATTGGGTTTGTCGATCGTGCGTCACCTGGTTGAATTGCACGGGGGAACGGTGCAAGCCGAAAGTCCGGGTGAGGAACAAGGAACTACAATGACTGTGAGATTGCCGTTGCGATCGCTACCTCCAGAGTTGACATCGGCGATCGATTTAAAGTCAACTGCTTTGGTAGGGCCTTTAAACGCCTCTAGCGAGCGCGTCCCCTCTCTAGAAGGCTTGCACATTTTAGCCGTAGACGATCAGATCGATACGCGCGACTTCTTACAATTTGTGCTTGAAGGCTACGGGGCGGAGGTTTTGGCAGTTGCATCTGCCAGAAGTGCGATCGCTGCTTTGACTGAAAATCCCGGCAGATATGACGTGCTCATCTCCGATATCGGAATGCCAGAGGAAGATGGGTATTTCTTAATTAGAGAAGTGCGAGCTCTTGCTGCGGCAGCCGGAGGAGAAATCCCCGCCGCGGCGCTGACTGCCTATGCGGGCGATAAAGAACGCGAAAGGGCGATCGAAGCAGGTTTTCAAAGACATATGGTTAAGCCCATCCAGCCGGTTGTACTAGCATTAATGGTGGCTAATTTAGTAGGACGATTTTAAATATTGTGGAGTTTTGATTTATCATGTTTGAGATTAGATTAGGCAGTTAAACTCTTGTCCCCCGGAGATCCCCCTAAATCCCCCTTAAGAAGGGGAGTAGGGGTTGACTTTGAGTGCTTCATGTCCCCCCTTTGTAGGGGCGGTGCCCCCGTGCCCGCCCTTGGCTAGGGGGGATCGATCCGAGATTAGGAGGATGATGACCAAATTAAACGACTCGAATTTCCACCTACCTTACAACCCAAAACTCATCCCTATCGCCAAGGAACTTCGGAAAAATCCAACTCCAGCCGAAAAGAAACTTTGGGAAGATTTTCTGAGAAATTTCCCTTTTAGAGTTTTGAGACAGCGGCCGATCGACAATTTTATTGTAGATTTTTATTGTGCTGCTTTAAGATTGGTAATTGAGGTTGATGGCGAGAGTCATTTTACTGAACCGGGGAAACAATATGATGCGGAAAGAACAGGGATTTTCGAGGGGTATGGACTGCAAGTTGTCAGGTTTACGAATGTTGATGTGTTGCAGTGTTTTGAGGGAGTTTGTCAGGAGTTGTTGGGTGCGTGCGATCGTCATTCTTAGGGCTATATCCCCTCTAACCCCTTTTAATAAGGAGGGGACAAGAGTGCGATCGGGCATCTCGTAATAGTTAAGGCCAGATCCCCCCTAGCCCCCCTTAATAAGGGGGGGACAAGAGATTTAGGTTGCGCTAAAAACAATTGCTAAAAATACCACAATATGAGACTATACAAAAAAATATAAAAATTACGGAGTTCAGATTCTTGGTAACTATTAAATGTCGGGGCATTACCTTCTCGAACATCCAAGCCGTAATCTTTGACAAAGACGGCACTCTAGAGGATTCTCAAGAATTTTTGAGATTGTTGGGGATGAAGCGAGCGCGCCTCGCAGACGCTCAAATTCCGGGGGTTGGAGAGCCTTTACAAATGGCTTTCGGCATCGAAGGTGGCAGCATCGACCCCACAGGCTTGCTAGCAGTC
The DNA here is from genome assembly GCF_036705145.1 of Microcoleus sp. B5-D4. Lineage (NCBI taxonomy): Bacteria > Bacillati > Cyanobacteriota > Cyanophyceae > Oscillatoriales > Microcoleaceae > Microcoleus > Microcoleus sp. B5-D4. The sequence goes on from NZ_JAUBTV010000060.1 coordinate 7,243, forward strand.
GGTAGTCGCAGGGAAAATGAGATTGTGGCGGCGGGATACATCGCCGAAACCGGCAGAGGATGGCTGGAATCTTTAACTATTGCGCGCCGCGCTTTTGATGAAGCTGACGAAATGTTTAAAAATAGTGCTGTTTCTCCTTTATTTGTCGGCAGTTTGGAAGTGCTGAAATATCTTTCGGAAGCGGGTTTAAAACTGGGAATTCTTTCGGCGGCTACGACGGAGGTTGTGCAGAAGTTTGTGAAACACCACGCATTAGCTGACTACATTCAGTTAGAAATGGGAGTTGATTCAACGGTTCATAAACCCGATCCGAAATTGTTTTTGCAAGCTTGTGAGAAACTCGGAGTAAATCCCGCAGCAACTTTGATGGTGGGAGATTCAGCGGGCGATATTCAGATGGGTAAAAATGCGGGCGCGGCTGGCTGTATCGGGATTTGTTGGGGAAAGGCCCAGGTTAGTCATTTGGAAAATGCTGATGTGGCGATCGCATCTTTGGAGGAAATTACAATTTTAGCAGATTGAGGTAGGGAAACGGCATTGCCGTTTCCTCCAAATTAGGACACGGCATTGCCCATTGGTGACAACTTAACGTACAACCGATAGTCCGGCAGGGAATGAATTCCCTGCCTCAAAGCGAAAGTCCTCTTAAGAGGACTCAGAAGAAAAATTTAAGATTCATTAGTCCTCTTAAGAGGACTTTCGCTATTAGACAGGGAATTCATTCCCTGGCGGACTGACGGGCGGACGGAAGGATTGGGCGGACTGACAGTTTAAGTTGACACCAATGGCCATTGCCGTTTCCCTACAGACAGCGCAAACCCAGAATTACGACATCTCTTTCAAGGCCGTCAAGTTCGGCAACTTGTGGCAGATATCCCCACCGCTGAAAGCCAAATTTCTCAAACAATCTTACACTCGGCTGATTGTGAGCAAAAATTATTCCTATGAGAGTTTTAAGCTTCAATTCTGGACTCCGCACAATTGCCGATTGCAATAATTTTTGTCCGATTCCGCAGCGTTGGCGATCGGGTGCGACGTAAATGCTAACTTCTGCTGTATGCTGATAGGCGGCGCGTCCGTAGAAAATCTGCAAACTCAGCCAGCCAACAATATTTTGTTCTGATTCCATTACCCAAATCGGCCAGGAATTGGAGGAGTGTTCTCTGTACCACGGGAGGCGGCTTTCGACTGAGACTGGTTTTAAATCTGCTGTGGCCATTCTGCCCGGTATTGCTGCGTTATATATTTGGACAATTGCTGGCAAATCGCTTTCTTCTGCGTCGCGGATTTTCATCGTTGGGTTAACTGTTGACTGTTGACGGTTAACTGATACCAATTTAAGGTGAAGTTGCACATATCTCGATCCCCCTAAATCCCCCTTAAGAAGGGGAGTAGGGGTTGACTTTGAGAAGAATCTTGTCCCCCCCTTATTAAGGGGGGCTAGGGGGGATCAGATTCTATGCAGCCTCATAAAAAATTCGTATAATAACTAATGACTCTTGTACATTTCCATAATATCGCTGACAGCCATTCTTGAATTTGCTCCCAAAGTTAGCGGTGATGTGTGTCCTCGCTGCAAGTGTTCTGCGGCTGCACAGCCAATCATTGCTGCGTTGTCTGTACAATATTTTAATGGCGGAAACAATACCCGCAAGTTGTGTTTTGCTGCTGCTGCTTGTAAGTGTTTTCGGAGTCCGCTGTTTGCTGCAACTCCCCCGCCGACTACAATAGTGGTAAGCCCGAAATTTACGGCACAGTCGATCGCTCTTTTTGTTAAACCCTTAGCTACAGTTTCCTGAAAGCTGGCCGCAATATCATTAATTGTAGAGGCAGGCAAGATGCCTTCCTCACCCACATTGTTATTTTGTTTCTTGAGTTTCTGCACTAATTGCAAAACTGCGGTTTTCAACCCGCTAAAACTACTGTCGTAAGGATGATAGCCACCACCAGGCAAGGAAATTCTGCCTTCTGGTAGGGGGTATGCTTGGGGATTGCCAAGGGCGGCCAATTTGTCAATCAGTGGCCCGCCGGGATATCCTAGCTGCAATAGTCTCGCGACTTTATCAAAAGCTTCGCCGGCTGCGTCGTCGCGTGTTTGTCCTACAGTTTCATAAACGCCGCAATCTTTGACGTAAATGAAGCTAGTGTGTCCCCCGGAAACTAACAAACACAAAAACGGTGGCTGCAAGTCGGGTTCGGTAAGGTAAGAAGCGTAGATGTGTCCTTCGAGGTGGTGGACGCCTAAGAAAGGTTTTTGATGGACTATTGCCAAGCTTTTCGCCGCTGTCAGCCCGACTAACAATGCACCTACTAAACCGGGGGCACAAGTCGCTGCAATGCCGTCAATTTCTGACCAACTCAGGTTTGCTTCACCGAGACACTGGGCAATTACCTGATTGAGCATTTCTAGGTGACTCCGCGAAGCCACTTCCGGCACTACCCCGCCATACTGCTCGTGGATTTTAATTTGTGATGCTACAACATTGCTGCAAACTTGACGATTCTTAACAATTGCTGCTGCTGTTTCGTCACAACTTGTTTCGATTGCGAAAATGGTTGCCATTAACTGCTAATTTTATTTGATAGGTTAGTTATTGCTAGCTTAACTAATTCGGCGCAAGTCCCCCGCTCAACCTGTACTCAGGTTATTGTTAAGGGATTTTTGCCCGATCGACAGCTAAGGCCATCATCGGATGCAATGAAGGAATATCCTCGCGGTATTGCTAGCTCAGCATTGACCTATGAAAACGGGAATCCCTCATTCTATTGGGCTTTGCCGCATTAATGGTGGATACTTTACACTGTCAACAAACACGGTAATCTGGATTCCAGATCGGCAAGTTGAAATGCTTGTACAAAAACTTATTGTTTTGTAACAAAAGGAAACAATTCCATGCGACGATTGTTTGCTGCAATTTTAGTGTTGAGTGTCTGGATCAGTTTTGCTCCAGTTGCTTCGGCTTACAATTTAGTGCCGTGCAAAGACTCTCCCGAATTCAAGGAACTGGCTAAAAATGCACGTTCTACCAATGGCGACCCCGCATCTGCGAAAGCAAGATTCGATCGCTATTCTCAAGCTATGTGCGGCCCGGAAGGATACCCGCACTTAATCGTAGACGGCAACTTGAGCAAAGCAGGGGACTTTTTGATTCCTAGCATACTGTTCTTGTATATGGCTGGTTGGATTGGTTGGGTAGGCCGTTCTTATCTGCAAGTTACCAAAAAATCAGCAACCCCAGAGGAAAAAGAGATTATTATCGACGTTCCTTTGGCAATCAAATGTATGCTGAGCGGCGTTTTATGGCCTCTGGCAGCTCTCACATCAATCACCAGCGGTGAAATGTTTGCCAAGGACGACGAAATTACTGTTTCCCCCCGCTAAAATTGGGAAATGGAGAAGAGCTAATAGCTAACAGTTAAGTAATTAACTAGAAATTAGCAATTAGCGCGCTTATCGATCGGCAATTACCAACTGTCTCGAATTTTCAGGAGCAGAATTCATGCAATACTTTGTCAAGTTTCTTTCGACCGCCCCAGTATTGGCTATCCTTTGGCTATCTATTCAAGGCGCGGCTTTAATTGAATTTAACCGCTTTTTCCCCGACCTGCTTTTCCATCCGATGCCTTAAGATTTGAGGGAAATTAGGTTGCAAAACCTAGGAGAAAAAAGTTGAGAGTTTTGAGTTTTGAGTGATGAGTTACAGGTTAATTTAAAGCTCAAATATCAAAACTCTCAAACCAGATTAGTTGGTGCAAAGCCAGCCCCTAAATGGGTTAAAGCCAAGGATATAAACTATTTAGTTATCAAATTAGTTCCCAATGACTAATGACTAATGACTAATGACTAATGACTAATGACTAATATTTGGAATCGATGAAGTCTTATCTCGCCGCAGCAATTCAAATGACTAGCTTGCCTGACCTGCAAAAAAATTTGGTTCAGGCAGAGGAATTAATCGACCTGGCAGTGCGTCGGGGTGCGGAGTTAGTTTCCTTACCAGAAAATTTTTCGTTTATGGGAGAGGAGGAGGAAAAGATTGCTTCAGCAGAGGCGATCGGGCTCCAAAGCGAAAAATTCCTCAAAACGATGGCCCAACGGTTCCAGGTAACGATTCTGGGCGGCGGATTTCCAGTGCCGACGGAGGGGGGGAAGGTATACAATACTTGTTTGCTGGTAGACCCAAACGGCACTGAAGTGGCAAGGTACAGAAAAGTCCATTTGTTCGATGTGAATGTGCCAGACGGCATTACTTACAGGGAATCGAACACGGTGAAAGCTGGTGAAGATTTGCCGCCTGTTTATGTGTCACCGGATTTGGGGACGCTGGGACTTTCGGTGTGCTATGACGTGCGGTTCCCGGAAGTGTACAGGCATTTGTCGTACAAGGGGGCTGATATTTTGTTCGTGCCGGCGGCGTTTACCGCTTACACTGGCAAGGATCACTGGAAGGTTTTGTTGCAAGCTAGGGCGATCGAGAATACTTGTTATATGATTGCCCCTGCACAAACTGGCCACCACTACGGCCGCCGTCAAACACACGGTCACGCGATGATTATAGACCCTTGGGGTGCCGTTTTGGCGGATGCTGGAGAGGAACCGGGTGTGGCAATTGCAGAAATTAATCCCGATCGACTAGAACAAGTCCGCCGCCAGATGCCATCTCTGCAACACCGGGTTTTTCTTTGAAGGAATTTTGAGACCAATTGGTCTCAAAATTTCAGTCCCAGTGGCCACCCAACCTTTCAAGTTTTTATTCGCTCAAGTAATTGTGTAGGTTCGTACACAAAAAACTTAGATCGTGTGGGTGCGATCGACCAAAATAACGGGGATGTAGCGGGTTTACGCCGATCTGTGACTGATATTGTCCGGGCGTGACTGTGGGCCCCGACAGCTTAATATATTGTTTTTTCCCGGAGAGGAACGGCCAATAACTCGCGATAAAATGTCTAAGGCAGGTTCAATGGGCGTGCACTTCTGCTAAAAGGCGAATTGGCGAAAGTAGAATTGCACGAAATGCGTCTTTTTGGAGAATTGACATCCACCCCGACCGTCGCGGACGGGGATTCCCAAACCTCACGATTTGAATTTCTGCTTCTTCGCAACTGCCTCCACCCTAAAAGAGATTTGGTCTTATGTTCGCTCTCGCGCACTAACCCCGCAAGCCCTGCGGTTTTTACGTATCGAATACCAAACGGAATTCTTCGTAGTTTTGATTCTAGGGATGCTTACCATTGCCCTATCCTCTTTTCCCGGTCTACCGATTTTGCTTCGCCGCCAGCACCTCGGGCTGAACTTCGCTCGTATAGGCTGTTTGATCCATCGTCTCGGGTGGGTCGTTGACCAATTATATTGTAATATAAAGCCGTCCTAAAAGGACGAGGTTTCTACCCAATTTTCTGATGAAACACACTCTTTCGGTTTTAGTTGAAGATGAAGCGGGTGTCCTCACTCGAATTGCTGGTTTGTTTGCCCGTCGGGGTTTTAATATTGAAAGTCTGGCCGTTGGCCCGGCGGAGCAAGTGGGAATATCTCGGATTACGATGGTTGTACCCGGAGATGACCAGATTATCGAACAGTTGACAAAGCAACTGTACAAGTTGATTAACGTGCTTAAAGTTCAGGATATAACGGAAATTCCCTGTGTCGAACGGGAGTTGATGTTGCTGAAAGTTAATGCTGCTAGCGGAACGCGATCGGAGATAATTGAGTTAGCTCAAATTTTTAGAGCGCGAGTGGTGGATATTGGTGATGATACGCTGACATTGGAAGTTGTCGGAGATCCCGGTAAAATGGTGGCGATCGTCCAGGTTCTGAATAGATTTGGGATTAAGGAAATTGCTCGTACTGGAAAAATTGCCCTGACGCGAGAGTCGGGGGTAAATACTGAGTTTCTCAAGTCTTTGGAAGCGAAAGTTTAAGTCATTAGTCATTAGTCATTAGTCATTAGTCATTAGTCAGAAAGAATGTTTTAACTTTTAACTTTCGACTTCTTATTACCAACTACCAATTACCAATGACTGATGACCAATGACTAATGACTCCTGACTAATTACCATTTGGGTTGACTTTCTATCAAAAGTGTGGCTGCGATGCTGTCTATCGGCTTTGAGAAAAAGTATCCTTGTCCGTATTCGCATTGCAGGGCTCTGAGTAAATTAAGCTGTTCGCTGGTTTCGATGCCTTCAGCAATTACATCCATACCTAAATGACTGGCTAAAATTAAAATAGTCTGTACAATCGCTTCGTTGCCTTCATCTTCAGTCATGCGGCTGACAAAAGCTCGATCAATTTTTAAAGCATCAGTTGGAAAAGTGTGCAGGCGACTCAAAGAAGAATAGCCTGTGCCGAAATCGTCAATATATAATTGAATTTCTAAATTTTTCAATTCCGCGAGGATAGCGACTGCTGATTCGGCATTCTCCATGATGACGCCTTCAGTAATTTCTAACTTTAAACTGCGGGGGTCAAGCTGAGTTTCTTGTAAAATTTCGCGAATGCGATCGATTAAATCCGGTTGTTTAAATTGTTGGTTAGAAAGGTTGACGCTGACAGTCAACGGCGGATTTGCGGGGAATTTTTGGTGCCACTCGTGGATCTGATGACAAGCCGATCGCATCATCCACCAGCCCATAGGTATAATCAATCTAGTTTCTTCAGCTACTAAAATAAACTCGCCAGGAGATACGACACCCCGCTGCGGGTGATACCACCGAATCAGCGCTTCAAAACCGCTGATTCTACCAGTAACTAGAGAGACGATGGGCTGATAGTAAAGCTGAAATTCCTGGGAGTCTAAAGCGCGTCGCAGGTCGTTTTCCAGTTGCAAAAGGGCGACGGCGCGAGTGTGCATACTTAAGTCAAAAACTTCGTGGCGAGCTTTGCCCAATCCCTTAGCATGATACATGGCAGCATCTGCATCTCGGAGCAGTTCTTCAGGCCGATCGTACAATATTTGGCACGGGACATTGGGAACAGGAGAGTCGGAAGATAAGCAAGACAAAGAAGTTTCCCGATCGAGATTTCCCAGATTTTCGGGACTCGACAGTTTGCGGGTTTCCCTTGGATACCGAGGAAAACCAGAACAAACAATCCCAATGCTAGCGCTGGTAAAAACTTGATACTCGTTAAGGTAAAAAGGCTCTGCCAGTTCCGCTTGCACTCGTTCGGCAACCTGGATCGCATCCTCGGTGCTTTTGATATTTTCCAGCAAAATCGCGAATTCGTCGCCGCCAAGACGGGCAACGGTATCTCCAGCGCGCAAACAGATTCCCAGGCGCTGCGCGATCGCGATCAGCAACCGATCGCCCACTAAATGCCCCAAACTGTCGTTAACAACCTTAAAGCGATCGAGATCGATAAACAGCACCGCAAACAAAACCTCGGGGCGGCGTTTTGAAAGCTCGATCGCGTGTCCCAAGCGATCCATAAATAAAGATCGGTTGGGCAAACCGGTTAGCATATCGTGCAAAGCATCGTGTACTAACTTATCTTCTGCTATTTTGCGGAGGGTGATATCTTCGACAGTGCCTTCGTAGTAAAGTAAATTTCCGTCAGGGTCGCGAACTGCCCGCCCGTTCTCGGAAACCCAGATAGTAGTGCCGTCAGCGCGGTAAACTTGGGACTCGAACTCAGACACAAAACCTTGTTTTTCGATCGCGCGCAAAAACTCCGCGCGCCGGTTGGGATCGAGGTAAAGTTGGCGGTCTATATCTTGGATATTCGCGATCAATTCGGCGGCCGACTCGTAACCGTAAATTCTCGCCAAAGCAGGGTTAGCGCTGAGGTAGCGTCCGTCGGGCGTTGTCTGGAAAATGCCTTCGATCGCATTTTCAAAGATACTGCGGTATTTCTCTTCCGCCTGTTGCAGCGCGAATTCTGCCTGCTTGCGATCAGTGATATCGGTCAACGTGCCGAGATAGCCTAGAACTTCCCCACTTTGGGTAATTTCTGGCACTGCTTGCCAAAATACCCAGGTGGTGAAGTCACCGTTGCAAAAGCGGTACTCTAACTTACAGGGCAACTTGTCTGTGACAGCGCGATACCACTGGCTCAAAACACGCTCGCGGTCTTCGGGATGCAAACTTTGCGCCCAACCTTCGCCTAGTGCCTTTGGCGCAGTCAGTCCCGCCATCTCTAAAAATCGCTCATTGACGTACAAGCAATCTCCAGCAGCGTCGGCGCGGAAAATCCCGACAGGCAGTATTTTTGCCAAGGTGTAATAGCGATATTCGCTTTCTAGCAGCGCGCTGGCAGCTACTTTAGTCTCGGTGATGTCAAACATGGCGCCTTGAAGGATGACAGACTTGCTTGCTTCATCGCGAACTGCGGTCGCTTGATCGCGGAACCAGACGACTCGACCGTTGCGGGCGATCGCGCGGTATTCTGAAACCAGCGACCCCTCGCAGAAGATATCTTCTCCATCGCTGAATTTCTGTGTGGCGTTTTCCACTAACACGCGGTCACGGTCTTCTGGGTGAACGAGTTTCAGCCACAGGTCGGGATCTGCTCTCCATTCAGCTACAGAATAACCTAGAAAAGTCTCGATTTGCGGGCTGATGTAAAGTTTGGCTGCCTTGCGGTTGAGGGGAGAAATGTAGGTGACAGCGGGCATTTGTTCTACCAGGGCGCAGTATTTCGCTTCTACAGTGGACAGTGCTGCTTCTAGGCGCTGCCGCTCTAATTCGGCGGCGGCCCGTCCCGCAAAGATGTTGAGAATTAATCGGAATTTGGCAAGATGTGCTTCCACCAGCGGTCGATCGTGAAAAATACAAATAATGCCTAAAGGTTCGCCGTAAGAGTTTTTCAGCAAGACTCCCAGGAAACTGCGCGCACCCGTAACTACCGGTCTGCGGTCTTCTGGAAAGGTTTCCCCGAGGTAGTCTGGACAGGAATACATTCCCTCCTCCAGCACCCGCGCTTCGGGAGTATTGGCGGTGTCGCAGTCAAAGTTTGGCTGCTGCTGTCCGTCGCTCCAAAAACTGATAAGTTGCAATCTATCGGCCGCAGCATCAGTGCGTGGCTTCGACTTAATCGATTTGGCAGCGACGGCGGTGCGAACTCCGAGTGCTGAGGCTAAGTGGCAAACTAAGGCATCAAAGAATTCTGCCCCCCCTGGCGAATCAGTACCTGCTAGGATTTCGCCCAGCAAATCTTCCTCTAATTGCTCAGAAGCAGTAACTTTGGGAGAATTCTCGGCATTCGGGCGATCGGGATTTTCCCCCATCGAACCCGAAATGCTCAGACTTAGGGTTTTGCTATTTCCAGGCCCCACAAGAGGCGAAGAATTCAGACTTAGGCGCTGTTGCTTAGCCAAGAATACAGGGCGACCCATACCTAAAACTTTACCCAAGAAGCTGTCAGTTGCCGGCCACCGATTTGAGGTGGGAAAAATCCAAAAGTTTTTCCGCATTTTCAATCCCGCAGATAAATCGTCGGGCTTTAAGTCTGCCAACTGCCGTTGCTGTTGGGCTAGCGGTAGACTGGAATGCCTTCGGTGCCACTTGAGACAAATCGCGGGCACCAAGGCTAAAGTCGCCAATAATCCCAGAAGATATGCAAGAATCTCAAAGTAAAAAAATAAATCTAGCTCGAACATCGATTAGCACCGCTCGACAATTATTGTAGTTATCTGAAGCCAATCTATTTAAAAATAACTAAGTATCGTCACGGATGGGTAACGAATACAAGGTCAGATCGCCGTGAAGGCGACAAGAGAGTTAACTGTTCACAAAAAACCGGGCAATACTTGACATTACCCAACTTTTTGTGGTTCTTTTTGTACAGGAGCAACCCGTACAGGTGAAACTGCCAACACATCTCTAGGGTTGTGGCACTCCTCTAAGGGTGAGTTTACGTTTAATTTTATAATCATCTTTAACGCTGCATTCGCATCAGCATTAATCCGACTTTCATTCCAAGACCGAAACCACCCACCTTTACCTCTTTTACCCTGGTAAGGCTCTTGCTTACCGACAGGCTCTAAATCCCCAAATCTGCACTTATTTGTATAATATGCTTGTGTAACTCTTACCTTGATACCGACTAACTCAGTTTGGTAAGTAATAAATTTTATGAGCTGGGTATAAGGAATCACTCCAAAATTGTGATGTTTTTTTTCTAATTTGATATTTTGTTTACCCCTCACGTTTGGGCAAATAATTAACTGGATTATTTTCTCATCCCCCAACCGCTTGACAATCAAACTGCTGGTCTGATGAAGGTAGTTTTCTAATCGCTTGTTGCGATTAAAGGTGATTCGCTGGCTTTGGCGCGTGGTAGATTTTCCCTGGTAAAGTTTTGACTGTAAAAATGCTCGGCGCTGATTAAAACCTTGATTAATTGATTTGAGATGTTTTTTCTCATAAGTAGTTGGAGTAAATGTTGGCTTATTAGATGCCAAAGCGACGAGGTGATCAATCCCTAAATCTATACCTGCTCTGATGTGGTAATTTAAATCCACCAACGTTACAGGCTTTTGATTAGCAACCTCAAAAAAGTATAGCGCTGTTGCAGGAACTACCCTTACCTTTATGACATCTTGGGACTTTGTAGAAATTATTAGGTCACTTTGAGATAAATGAATTAGTCCATTATTGGGGTTTCTCCCCCTTTTTTCTAGGGAGTGGTTCTCCTGACTTAACAAGTTACGTCCCCAGCTTTTCTGTTGGTATTGGGGGATGCTGGGTAGGAATGAAAATCGAGGGATATCTCGACCATAAGCTATTCTTGACTTTGGGCAATCCTCCCAATCGGGAACAACTTGTTTGAGAACTTGATTGCTAATTTGAGCAGGCAATGATTGAGAGCAGTTGGGAGGTTTCAATATGGCAGATAACTGTCTGGTGATTCTGCTACCACCAACTTTAGATCCAGAAGTGAAAAACTGTTTTCTCATATAATATTTACCATGATTGTAGAGATTTATCAACAGAAACGATAAGTCATCAAACTGTTTATAAAACTGATGCTGCCGCTCTCTGTAAGGCCTTTCAACAACAATCATAAATTTTGGGATAAACGAAAAGTTTTTTGTTGCTTTGCTAAGCAAAGTACAATAAAGTCTAGGGATTATCTGATCTAGTGTAACACCCATGATGAAAGCGATCGTTTTTCAAACCCCCGGAAGCCCGTCCGTATTGAAACTGCAAGATATCCCCGCCCCTACTATACAAACAGAAACTGAAGTTTTGGTAAGGTTGCGAGCGGCGGGTATCAATCCGATAGATACTAAGTTGCGATCGCGCGGCACTTTTTACCCCGAGAAAACTCCTCACGTTTTGGGGTGCGACGGTGCTGGAGTCGTAGAGTCTGTCGGTGCTAGTGTGCAAAGTTTCCAAGTGGGAGACGAGGTTTTTTTCTGCAATGGCGGTTTGGGCGGGTCGATCGGTACTTATGCCGAGTTTGCCGTTGTAGACGAACGTTTTCTCGCCCTCAAGCCTGCTGCTTTAAGTTTTGCTGAGGCGGCGGCGGCACCGTTAGTTTTAATTACAGCTTGGGAATCGCTGTACGATCGAGGGCGCTTGCAAGCCGGTCAGGTGTTATCAAAGAAGGTGCTGATTCAAGCTGGTGCCGGCGGTGTCGGCCACGTCGCGATACAGTTGGCGAAGTTACAGGGGGCAGAGGTTTGCACGACTGTTAGTTCAGAGGAAAAAGCCAATTTTGTCAAGCACCTAGGTGCAGATTCAGTTATTTTATACAAAAATACCAATGTTGTCGATGAGGTTTTGACTTGGACTCAAGGACAAGGAGTTGATTTGGCTTTCGATACAGTCGGGGGAGAAACTTTTTACCAAACTATTCCGGCTGTGAAGATTTATGGAGATTTGGTAACAATTTTGGAACCAGATCCGGCTTTGGGCAATTTGAAAACAGCGAGAATGCGGAATCTGCGAATTAGTCTGGAATTAATGTTGACACCGATGCTGGAAGGTTTGGTGGAGGAACAGGAACAGCAGGCTCATATTTTGCAGAAGTGTGCTCGTTTGTGCGATCGCAACTTGCTAAAAATTCACGTCAGCAAAACTTTCCCTCTCGAAGAAGCGCAAGCCGCTCACGAACTGTTAGAAACAGGCTCAGTAACCGGTAAAATAGTGCTGGAAATTGGGGGTTAAAAATGCGGATGCTTAAATAAGAAATTCACAAATGATATCATGTCCGGTCGAGGAACCGCGATTTTTGTAGGGCGAGTTCACCAACAATACCTGCCAATAATTGACACTCTCAAAAACCCGCCCCGACCGGGATATTATCGTTAATCGATCAGACATGATATGAAATTATTGGATAGAAAAGTGCAAAATCCTCGTTAATAATTTTGAGAGAACTCTGGCTAATTCGACGACCAAGGTGAATCTTTGTTTTCTATCAAATCCGTTGGCATCGGAATGATTCATCTGTCTCTTCCGTTTCTCTGTATCCTCTGCGCCCTCTGCGGTTTAATTCGGTTCTATAAACAAGAGCGAAAACCGCATAGGGAAAATGCCATTGTCGATCGAGAAATTTGGGGGTCATTCGATTTTAGATTTTAGATTTTAGATTTTAGATTATATACCTATTTTAAAAAAGAATACTGTTGCATTCTTTTTTAAAATAGGTATAAATAACTTCCACTCTTGAAAGTGGGATGGGCGTCCCGCCCGTCTTTGTTGGACGGGCGGGACGCCCATCCCACAATAACAATTAAAATTGTAAGTTATTTAATTCGCCATCCTAACGGCGATTAACTTGTAACCAAATTTCCAGCGTCACCAGCAGCCACAGCTTCAGCCCATAGCGGGGAAAAACTTCCCCACGATAGTTTAGCCATTCGCGGATTAGTGTTCGATCGAGGTAAGGCGCGATCGCCGCATGACGATTCAGCAACAACGATCGCGCTTGCCACTGCCAATCCCTCAAAAACCACTGCTGCATCGACATCACCATGCCACTTTTCGGACGATTGACAATGACATCGGGCAGCAAATCCGCCACAGCAGCCTTGAGAACCGCTTTTTCCTGCGCGCCCGAAAGCTTGTACTCTGGGGGAATTTGTAAACTCAGCGCCACCATCCGCGCATCGAATAGGGGCGATCGAGCTTCCAATCCCGCCGCAGCCGTGAGATTATTCACCTTGGTCAAAATGTAATCGGCTCCTTTAAACTCAATGTTGAGCCGCATCAGCCGATTCAAAAACGTCGTTTCTGTCTGTTGCAATTCCTCAGCAAAGACGGAAGGCGCATTCTTCACCTTTTCCCAAACCTCCGGCTTCAGCAAACGTGGCAAATCCACATAGCATTTTTGAAACGAAGTCAAGTAAGCTGCGATCGGATCGGATTTAACCTGAATTGAACCATACAAACTGTTGAGCAGCATCGGCTTATTTTTCGGCCCGCCAAAGCACGGATCGCCACCTTCGCCATTGAGTACCACGTCTGCGAATTGCTTTGCCGATCGCCCCAGCAGCAAATTTGGCACTGTCAAGCCTTCCCCCACTGGATCATCCATCGCCGCCAGCGTTTCCGGTAGCAACTCCCAAATTTGCTTTGGCGAAACTTCTAAAATATGGTGCTCAGTGCCACAATGTGCTGCGACGATGTTGGCAAATTCAATCTCGCTGGGATATTGAGCACCAAAGTGCATCGAAAAAGTGTGCACCGGACGATCGTGCAACCGGGCGGCGATCGCAGTCACGCAGCTTGAGTCAATCCCGCCCGAAAGGTATGCTGCAACTGGTTCTCCCGCTGGTAGCGCTGACTGCACCAGTTCTTCCAAGAGCGATCGCACTTGTTGACTGTGCCACTCCAAAGGGCGATCGGCGTTAGCAATTTGCTCCTGTGGCTGCCAGTATCTCTGCGCCTCAATATCCGGTAAGTACAGGTAGCTACCGGGCCGCAACTCTCGCACGGCTTCCCACAGCGTTTGTGCTCCCGGTACAAAGGCACAGCACAAGTAGTCGCGCAAAGCAACTAAATCAAGTTCTCGATCGTGATACAGATTGAGCGATCGCAGTCGAGGCGCGATCCAGCGAGTAGTTCCTGCACGGGTGTAATAGAGCGTTTTGGCTCCCACGCGATCGCGCCCCAGACACAAGGTTTTCTCGTCTCTATCCCACACTGCCAAGGCAAATTGTCCTGACAGTAAGCTCAAAGTTTGAGGGCCTGACTGTTCCCATAGCCGCCCGACGATCGCCAAATCGGTCAATCCCTCGCTATCAATCTGTTGTTTGAGCATTGGAGTGCGATCAAAACAGCAGTCACCTACCAGCACAAATCGCTGATTGGGGCTGAAGGTGGGTTCAGCTCCGATTATGGCAAAACCGGAAGTTTCCCAAGTTGCAGGGTGCGATCGGGCTTCTGGGCCCCAAGCAATGACCCAATTAGGGTAGATAGACTTCTGAGTCTGCATTTTAAATTAGAGATCTCCCATAATTAATTATTGTGGAACAGGCCGGAAAGCCTGTTCAAAACAGGCTTTTCTTGAGATGACTATTAGCTTAAAAAATATTAGAAAGTAACTTATAAATCAGGCGAAAAATAGCTGTTCCAGCGATCGCACCCAAAGCACCCAACCATCCCACAAATAACACGCCAGTGATCGGAGAATTCGGATCAATCGCAAGTGCCGCCGTCTGCAAAGCCGGGAAAAACCACAGCAAAGCCACAGTACCTGCACCAATAATCAACATCTCAGTTTGTTCGATCGCCCTGCGGTACTGCCCGTAAATCAAACCCGCCACAATCATCCCCAACAATCCGATACTCAAGCCAGGAGAGGGCAGCAAACTCGTCAGGGCGATCGTCAGCACCCCCGCCTCAAAACCCGTAAACGCCGCCCCCGACAAAACCTCCCAAATCGAAAAAGTCGCTCTCTGCGAAGGTTGCAGCCCTCCGGGATGTGTGGCAGGAACAGGTATAGGAGGCTGCTGAGTCGGTGGTAGCTGCTGAGTCGGTAGGGGAGTCGGAGTCCGTAGGGTCGGTGGCAGCACGACGATGTTAGGCTGTTGAGGCCGAGACATCAGAGCCGCTTCCACCTCACTGGCAGATTGAAACCGCTGGCTGGGAGCTGATAATAACATTCGATCGAGAACATGAGCCAAACGCGAACTTACCTGCACCCGCGACTGCCAATTCCACTCATTTCTGTAACTATCAAACAACTCCGTCGGCTGCAAACCACTCAGCAAAGTAATACAAGTCACAGCCAAAGCATACAAATCCGTTGCCGGATAAACTTCTTGCCCGCTCATCTGTTCTGGCGGAGCATAACCCAAAGAATAAATACCAGTCGAAGCTTTTGCACTCCCAACACTTTGTGTTACTTGTTTAACAGCCCCAAAATCTAATAAATAAAGCCGACCGTTTTTACCCCGCATAATATTAGCAGGTTTAATATCCCGGTGAATCGAACCGCGAGAGTGCACAAAATCGAGAACCTTCAAAATTTCCCGCAGCACCTCCACCGTTTCCGCCTCCGAAAATCGGCCTTTAACAGCCTGTTCATCCTCCAAATTTTTACCGTCAATAAATTCTTGAACCAGATAGAAAAACTGATCGTTTTTTCCCGGCTGCAAACTCGTAACAGTCAGCTCAAAAAACGCCAGCAAACTCGGAATTTGCGAATGTTCGTTTCCCAGTTCTTCCAGCACCGCAGCTTCCCGTTCAAACAGAGTTTGAGCGATTTTTAGCTGGGGCGGAGTCAGACTTACCGACGGCTGCAAAAGTTTAGCAACGCACTGCCGCATCGCCGGAGTATCCCGGTCTCTGGCCAAAAATGCCGCCCCAAAACCGCCTTGACCCAACAACCTCACGGGCAAATAGCGGCCCCTCAAAATCAGGGGCATCCCGCAAGTCGTGCAAAACTTTTGCTGCACGGTTTTCAGCCGCGAACTGTCATCGAGGTCGGGAAAATAGTTTTGAGGGCGCGGGCAGCCCGGTCGGGTGCAGTAAACTTCCATTTTTGTTTGGTAAGGAGAAGGAAGAGGGAAGAGGAAAGAAGGAAAAGGGAAGAACGAAGAAAAAGTGATGGTTAAACCAGATTTCGATTTCTCAACTCACCGCGAACTGCTAACTGCCAGCGACCTAAGAGATTAACTTCCCGCCGAGTTGGGAGTTCCTATTTCTATGAATCCCAAATCGAGCGCCGGGGGTTCTTTCTTCTCCAGGATGGTCGAATAAGTAGCAAACTGGGGCAAAATTTCATTGCTGAAAGCCTCTGCTGCTTTAGAACGGTAGCGGTTGGGGTTGTAAATCAGCGACAAAATGCGAGTTACCAAAACTTCGTCCATTTGAGATTTGTGCAAGACGCCCATAAGCAACTCTTTTTCGATCGCCGAAACCGAGACAAAAGCAGCTCCCAGCCCCGACTGAACGGCATTTTTAATGGCTTCGATCGAATTTAGTTCCATCTCGATTTTCAAGCGGCGCGTGTCTATGCCGCAGCGAGTCAGTACCTGATCGATTACTTTGCGGATCGTAGACTGCGAATCGAGGGAAATAAACTGCAATTTGTAAAGGTCTTCTTTTTGGATAGTTTCTTGTTGTACCATCGGGTGAGATGGAGGAAGAATCAGAGCAAGTTCGTCCTCAGCGTAAGGAACAATTTCTAAAGCTTCTACAAGTTCGGTAGGAATTTCTCCGCCAACAATTGCCAAATCGATTTGCCCGTTTGCCACACTCCACGCCGTGCGGCGGGTCGAGTGAACGTGAAGCTGTACTGCTACATCCGGGTACTTTTGGCGAAACATCCCGATCATCCGGGGCAGCAAATAGGTTCCCGTTGTTTGAGAAGCGCCGACGATCAAAGTACCACCTTGGAGATTTTGCAAGTCTTCCAGAGCTCGACAAGTTTCCTGGCAAAGCGATAAAATTTTCTCGCCGTAACTCAGCAGCAGGTGTCCGGCTTCGGTTAGTTGCGCCCGCCGCCCCCCCCGGTCAAACAGTGGCACGTCCAATTGTCTCTCTAAGTTTTGCACCTGCAAGCTAACTGCTGGCTGGGATACATAGAGGCTGTCCGCGGCGCGTTTGAAGCTTCCTTCAGAGGCGATCGCCTTGAGAATGCGTAACTGGTCTAAAGTGAAAGGAAGGTCAGACATATATCTAAATTGTCAGTAGGTGTAGGGGCGGGTCTTCTGTCAATCTCTGCGGTCAATCGACAAGCTGGTTCGATTTGGTGTGCAACAGTCGGAGTTGACTTCGATGCCAGTCATTTGGCTGCAACACACGCAACCTTAAAGTCAGTTGTACTCGTCCTCTGTCTGCGGTCTTTAGTTGCGATTGGGTCACTAATGACTGATGACTGATGAGTGATGACTGATAACCGCTGAATGCTCCCATAGATACTTTGTGACACAAATTGGCCGAGAATCAATAACTTTTCTTAATATTTGCAATGACGATCGACTTGGCGCTCGACTCCCACTTAGTTATTCTGGGTCTATTACTGGTTTTTGCGATCGCCCACAGCGGTTTAGCAGCCCTCCGGCCCAAAGGTGAAAAGCTTATCGGGCCGAGACTTTATCGCGTTTTGTTTGCCCTTGTCAGTTTGCCGCTAGCCGTCATTCTGATTGTCTACTTTTTCAACCACCGCTACGACGGCGTACAGCTTTGGCAAGTACAGGGAGTACCCGGAGTTAAACCCGCAGTTTGGATACTTTCGGCAATTTCCTTTCTGTTTTTGTACCCAGCAACTTTCAACCTCCTAGAAATTGCCGCCGTCCAAAAGCCCCAAGTTCACCTCTACGAAACTGGCATCATTCGCATCACCCGTCACCCGCAAATGGTGGGACAGGTGATTTGGTGCGTGGCCCACACCCTGTGGATTGGCACTAGCTTTACCCTTGTCACTTCCATCGGTTTGGTACTTCACCACCTGTTCGGAGTGTGGCACGGCGACAGGCGACTTCAGGCTCGTTTTGGAGAATCCTTTGAAACCATCAAATCTCGAACATCAATCATGCCTTTTTTGGCAATCCTACAAAAGCGTCAAACCCTTGATTTGCTTGAATTTCTGCGCCCTTCCTATCTAGGTGTAGTCATTTTTACGGGCCTGCTGTGGGAAATTCATCCTTTTTTGATGCGTGTAACTAGGAACATATACTGGTAGCATGATCCCTAGGATAGAAAAAAATTATTAAATTTTGAGGGCTCATGGTGTTGTCGGTTAGCGAACGCACTTTTGCACAAGAGGTGTTTCAAGCCTCTACCCCCGTTTTAGTTCACTTTTCGGCTCCTTGGTGCGGTTTGTGCCGCGCGATCGACCCCACGCTTAAGACTTTTGAAGCACAGTGGGCAGGAAAAGTCAAGCTCGTAGGGGTGAATGCCGATCAATGTTTCAAGTTGGCCCACACTTATCGGCTGACAAGTCTGCCCACGCTGATTTTGTTTGAGGGCGATAAAGTTCTATTTAGATTTGAAGACTACCAAGGACGCGAGGAACTGCGGCGGACTCTGGATTCCTGGATGCTGGCGGCTCAGGTAGCTTCCCCATCTCAACGGCTGCAACTTCAGGAAGTAGTCAACAGGTAAGGGTTCCAAGGCATTCGGCTCTTGTTTAGAAGGCCTTCGGCTTTTATGTCGGAAGCAGAAGGCATTCCCCATTTTTCCATCAACCATCTGACACCAAAATAAATCACGCCGTCTTGAAGGTACAGGACTGTGAGATTTGTTGTATAGTTTTCCTTTGCACCGGAATAATAATTTTCGGCGTTTATTGCGATCGTCTCGCCCGCGATGAAAAAAGTAGTGAGATCGTCTCGCTCGTGATCGCACTCGGCTATAGCAATACTTAAAGAATTGGATCGAGTATTTTGGCCCAGTCGCGCAGGCGTGTGTCACAATTGTTTACAGTTTTGGCAATATCTAGTAGAAACTTTAAACTACCTATCAGTGATGGAACTGCTTTATCAATATGCTTGGCTGATTCCTGTCCTGCCACTGGCAGGCGCAATGCTAGTAGGTCTAGGCTTAATCACCTTTAACCAGGCAACCAACAAACTCCGACAAGCGAATGCGATATTAATCGTCTCCGCACTCGGAGGGTCAATGGTACTCTCCTTCGCATTGCTGTGGAGTCAACTACAGGGCCACGCACCCTACACCCGCAGTATTCAGTGGGCTTCTGCTGGCGACTTCTCGCTGAATATGGGCTATATTATCGACCCCCTAACGTCGGTGATGCTGGCGATCGTCACTACGGTCGCCTTTTTGGTGATGATTTACACCGACGGCTACATGGCTCACGATGACGGGTACGTGCGCTTTTACGCCTACCTGAGCATCTTCAGCGCCTCGATGTTAGGTCTCGTAGTCAGCCCGAACATCGTTCAGATTTACATTTTTTGGGAACTCGTAGGTATGTGTTCGTACCTGCTAGTCGGATTTTGGTACGATCGCAAACCCGCTGCTGACGCTTGCCAAAAAGCTTTTGTCACCAACCGCGTCGGCGACTTCGGCCTACTGCTGGGCATCCTCGGCATTTACTGGGCCACCGGCAGCTTTGAATTTGAGGTGATGGGCGAACGCCTGCACTCCTTAGTAGAATCCGGTGCTCTTTCGGCTACTCTGGCGACAATCTTCGGCGTCCTCATATTTTTGGGGCCAGCCGCCAAATCCGCTCAATTCCCCCTCCACGTCTGGCTGCCAGACGCAATGGAAGGCCCGACACCGATTTCTGCCTTAATCCACGCCGCGACAATGGTAGCCGCCGGCGTATTCCTGATCGCTCGGATGTACCCGGTGTTTGAAGGGCTGCCGACAGTCATGAATTTGATCGCCTGCACCGGCTGTTTTACGGCATTTATGGGTGCTTCGATCGCGATTACCCAAAATGACATCAAAAAAGGCCTCGCCTACTCCACCATCTCCCAACTCGGCTACATGGTGATGGCAATGGGCGTCGGCGCTTACAGTGCCGGACTTTTCCACTTGATGACTCACGCTTACTTCAAAGCAATGCTGTTCCTGTGTTCAGGTTCAGTGATTCACGGTATGGAAGCAGTTGTAGGCCACAACCCCGCACTCGCTCAAGATATGCGAGTCATGGGCGGCTTGCGGAAATATATGCCGATTACCGCTTCTTGCTTTTTAATCGGAAATTTGGCAATCTGCGGAATTCCGCCCTTTGCTGGTTTTTGGTCAAAAGACGAAATCCTCGCCAGCGCCTTCTCCGCAAATCCCGCTCTGTGGGCTGTTAGCTGGCTGACGGCCGGGATGACCGCGTTTTATATGTTCCGAATGTATTTCAGCACCTTTGAGGGCGAATTCCGGGGCAATAACAACGCTATCAAACAGCAACTTCTGCAACCGGGTTTAGTTTTCGGCCCCGGAGCAATGAACGTTAAGGAATTGGCATCAACTGGCGACAGTCACGATGAGCACGATCATTTGCCTCACGAATCTCCTCTGACAATGGCTCTGCCGTTAGTGTTGCTGGCAGTACCTTCTGTGTTTATCGGTTTTCTTGGTACGCCGTTTGCCAATTATTTCGAGCAGTTTGTTCGCGCTCCGGGCGAGTCTCTCGAAGAAGTTTTGGAACACGCTGCTGAGTTCAATTTGACGGAATTTTTGATTATGGGCGGGAGCTCTGTAGGTATTGCTTTGCTGGGCATTACTTTGGCTTCTCTGATGTATTTGAGCCGTAAAATTGACGCAAGTGCGATCGCCCAAAAAATCAAACCGCTTTACGAGTTCTCCCTCAACAAGTGGTATCTCGACGATATCAACGAATTTCTCTTTGTCAAAGGCAGCCGCCGTTTGGCACGGCAAGTCATGGAAGTTGATTTGCGAGTCGTCGATGGTGTCGTCAACTTGACAGGTTTTATCGCCCTGGTTAGTGGCGAAGGTTTGAAATACTTTGAGAGCGGTCGCGCTCAATTTTATGCCCTGATTGTGTTTGTCGCAGTTCTGGGTTTTGCGATCGTTTCTGGAGTCGGTTAAATCTGTAGGGACACGGCCTTTAGTGTCAACTTAATGTCAAACCGACTGTATCTCTTGTTTGTCTCGAAGTCTAGATCCCCCCTAACCCCCCTTGATAAGGGGGGAACAAGAGTATTCTCTCAAAGTCAACCCCTACTCCCCTTCTTAAGGGGGATTTAGGGGGATATGAACTGGGCGAGCAACGAAAGATACAAAAGTTTTTAGGGTTAATTTTACACGCTTTGGGCATTGCTGTATGCCCACCAGAAGATATTTTAAGAACGGGTATTAGCTCAAAAACTCACAATTGACAATTAGCAAATAGAAATAAATTTTTGATTAAACTTAACTGTTGCGATCGCATAAATTGTCCAAATAATAGCCAAAAAAATTGTTACGTCTAAAGAAAGTATAAAATTTACGCCAAAATTGGCAAAATGTGTTTAAACCTAATAACTGATGGATCATTTTAAAACGCAATGGATACAGCTAACTTTCCCTGGTTAACAACAACAATTCTGTTTCCCATTGCTGCGTCCTTGCTGATTCCTTTAATTCCCGATAAGGATGGCAAGACGGTGCGGTGGTATGCCCTAATTGTGGGTTTGATCGATTTTGCCCTACTTGTTTACGCTTTTTACACTCAGTACGACTTCAGCAATCCAGATTTGCAACTGGTAGAAAGTTATACTTGGGTGCAGCAACTCGATTTAAATTGGTCTGTGGGTGCTGACGGTTTATCGATGCCGCTGATTTTGCTGACGGGTTTTATTACTACGCTGGCTACTTTAGCAGCTTGGCCGGTCACATTTAAACCGAAGCTATTTTACTTTTTGATGCTGACAATGTACGGCGGCCAAATCGCAGTTTTTGCCGTACAGGATATGTTGCTGTTTTTCCTAGTTTGGGAACTGGAATTAGTCCCGATTTACCTGATTTTGTCAATCTGGGGCGGCAAGAAGCGCCTCTACGCAGCAACTAAGTTTATCCTATACACCGCAGGCGGTTCGCTGTTTATTTTGCTGGGCGCGCTAACGATGGCGTTTTACGGGGATACGGTGACTTTCGATATGCGGGCGATCGCAGCTAAAGATTACGCCCCCACTGTAGAATTGCTCCTGTATACAGGTTTCTTAATAGCTTACGGCGTCAAACTGCCAATTTTTCCGCTGCACACTTGGCTCCCTGATGCTCACGGCGAAGCAACCGCACCCGCCCACATGTTGCTAGCAGGAATTCTGCTAAAAATGGGCGGCTATGCTTTACTGCGGATGAATGCGGGAATGCTCCCCGATGCTCACGCTGTCTTCGCACCCATCTTGGTAATTTTGGGTGTGGTTAACATTGTTTACGCGGCTTTAACTTCTTTTGCTCAGCGAAATTTGAAGCGGAAAATTGCTTATTCTTCGATTTCGCACATGGGGTTTGTGTTAATCGGGATAGCTTCGTTTACCGATTTGGGTGTTAGCGGTGCAATGCTGCAAATGGTTTCCCACGGTTTAATCGGGGCGAGTTTGTTCTTTATGGTGGGTTGCACTTACGATCGCACTCACACGCTCATGCTGGACGAAATGGGCGGTGTAGGACAGAAAATGCGTAAGGTTTTCGCGATGTGGACTGCTTGTTCTATGGCTTCTTTGGCTTTACCGGGAATGAGCGGTTTTGTAGCAGAATTGATGGTGTTTGTAGGTTTTGCAACGAGCGATGCTTACAATCCTGTGTTTAAGGTTTGTGTGGTATTTCTAGCTGCTGTCGGGGTGATTTTGACTCCGATTTATCTGCTGTCGATGCTACGTGAAATCTTCTACGGCCCTGAAAATAAGGAATTGTCGGCTCACGAGGAATTGGTGGATGCGGAACCGCGAGAAGTGTTTATTATTGCGGCTCTATTAGTGCCGATTATTGGCATTGGTTTGTATCCGAAGATGCTGACTCAGGTTTACGATGCGACGACTGTACAGTTGACGGCTAAGCTGAGGGATTCCGTGCCTTCGTTGGTGGCTAAGGCTGCTGCGGATAAAACTGTGTCTCTGCGTGCTCCGGCGATCGAGCCGAGCAAGTTGTAATTTGAATTGGATTTAGGAAGAAAACCCCCAAACCCATTTTAAAGATAGAGTTTGGGGGTTTTCTATTTTTATTGATAGACAAATCAGGGAAACTTTGGCTCTCAAGCAATTACAATTTGGGTTGAAAAAGAAAGTGAGTATGCGGTATAATTAATAGTCATGCTGCTGAGCGAGCACTTAGCTCAAATTTAGAATTTGACCCCTATATTCAAAGAGGTAAGTTATGTCGCTGCTTCAAAACGCCATTGATTCCATACAGGTGGGTGTTGAAGACTATCTGATGGAGGACGACAGAAGAAACCTGTCTGCGGTGAGAAACATTTGCGCTGGAATACTTCTTCTCTACAAAGAAAAACTAAAGCGCTTATCGCCAGAACATGACAAAGAAGTTTTAATCAAACAATCTATCGTGCCTATTTGTGATGAAAATGGTAACATCTCATTTGTGGGAGATAGTGATAATAAAAAAACAGTAGATTTTTTCACAATTCAGAAAAGATTTAAAAGTTTGAAAATAATAGAAAACCCATCAGATTGGAAAAGCTTTGAAAAGCTCAACAAGCTCCGCAATAATATAGAACATTACTATACAGCTAACCCGTCTAGCGCAGTTCGTGAAGTCATTGTGAAGTCATTTCCTATAATTCAAGATTTCATTAGTCGATATTTAGAGGAAGAACCGTTTAACCTTCTTGGTGAAGAGTGCTGGGAAACTCTATTAGAAACAGAAGAGGTGTACAAAGCCGAAGAGGAAAATTGTAGACAATCCTGGGAGAAATTGGGCTTTAAAAGCTCGGTGTTAGAGCATATAGTAGAAAATATTAGATGTCCAGTCTGCCACTCAAATTTAATCAAAGCTCAAGATAAATCTAATATTTTTCCCTCTTTGAGTTGTAGCTCATGTAGTAACTCTTTTGAGATGAATGATGTAGTAGAAGATAACTGCTCATCATATGATGATGCTGATGATGCTGAAGATGAAGATAGTTTTGCTCATTGTAGCGATTGTGAAAGCTTGTCATCTGTAGTGAAATTGGGAGAGAAATGGATGTGCTTTTCTTGCCATAAAATTCACAACGATAACGATGTAGGCTGCTGTGAATACTGTAATAGATTTATTGCGGGAAATTTAGAAGATAGTTTTGTATCAGGTTGCTTCATGTGTGAAGGTCAAATGGGACATTACATGAATTCAAAAGCATACGATTAAGGTGTCCCCAGTGGACACGGCATAACAACGCCCATGCACCCGACAATCGAATGAGGTTTATACTGAGGCATTTTTATGTTGAACGTGACAGTTGACGAAATTCAGCGCGATCCTTCAAAGTATCTGCGTCAAGTGGAAGCAGGTGCAACTTTTGTTATCCTGCAAGCAGATAAGCCGATCGCCGAACAAATACCTATTTCTAGCAGCAAGCAATTACGACCATTCGGTTTGTATGCAGGCGAGTTTACTGTTCCAGATGATTTCGATGACCCTTTGCCAGAGGATATCCTCAGTGCATTTGAAGGTAAATGAAGATTCTGCTAGATACGCACATCTTTTTATGGTTCATCAGTGGCGACGCCCAGTTATCAACAGATGTTCGAGATGCAATTCGCGATCCAGATAATCAGGTATATTTGAGTGCACTTTCAGTCTGGGAAGCAATTGTCAAGTACCAATTGGGTAAGTTACCTCTGCAGGAGCATCTCGAAACATATTTACCCAAACAGCGCTATCTTCATCAAATTTTCAGTCTTGCTCTTCATGAAAGTAGCGTAGCTCAACGGGCTAAACTGCCACCATTACATCGCGATCCATTTGACACAATGCTTATCTGTCAAGCTTGACAGAATGGTCTGACTATTGCGACATTGGTGATGAATTATAAGCGTGCAGATAGCTAGATTTAGTGACATTTTTAGCACCACTATTGAGCGCACACAACACTTGCAACCAACAAAGCGTGGTTAGAGTTGACGCAATCTGTCGAGCTTTTTTAACTGTTGTGACTGTTCTTGCAATCGAGTTTCGAGCTTCTGACACACAAGTTCGCATAAATCAAAAATCATCGGGTCAGTGATTTGATAGTAAACACTGACTCCCTGCGGCTGCCGTTGAACGATGCCTGCCTGGGTCAAAATCTTGAGGTGCTTGGAAACATTGGCTTGCCCCAGCCCTGTTTCTTCAATGATTTCAGTGACATTTTTAGCACCACTCTTAAGCGCGCACAGCACTTGCAGGCGGCTAAGCTCTGATAAAACTTTGAAGTAGTCAGCAACCTGAGCGAGAGCGGAAACAGGAATTTGAGACATAAGCAGGAGTGAATAGATTTTGAGCGAGACTTGTTTTTAAGATAATACTACTATATAGTAATATTATCACTAAATATGTAATGAGAGGCTGATGGCTATGCTGTTTCGTCAACTTTTTGATCGGGAAAGCAGTACCTATACTTACCTGATTGCCGATCGCGCTTCCGCAGAAGCCCTATTGGTCGATCCAGTGTTGGAACAGGTTGAGCGAGATCTCAAATTGCTGAAAGAACTGGGTTTGACATTGCGTTATTGCTTGGAAACTCATGTTCATGCCGATCACATTACCAGTGCGTCTCAACTGCGGGAAGCAACAGGCTGTGTGAGTGTGGTTCCAGCCCAAGCACAGGTTAACTGTGCAGACCGTTTTATCCATCCAGGGGAAACGCTACAGCTTGGAACTGTGGAAGTGCAGGCGATCGCCACGCCAGGACACACAGATAGCCATATGGCATACCTCGTCAATGGAAGTCACTTGCTGACCGGCGATGCGTTATTTATTCGCGGCTGTGGACGCACAGATTTTCAAAGCGGGGATGCAGGAACCTTGTTTGATTCAGTCACTCAACGATTATTTACCTTGCCTGACTATACCTCGATCTATCCAGGACACGACTATCGCGGGCAAACTGTTTCTTCCATTGAGGAAGAAAAACGCTGGAACCCTAGGTTTACAGGGCGCAGCCGGGATGAGTTTATTCAATTTATGAATGCACTGAATCTGCCCAACCCTCAAAAAATGATGGAAGCCGTGCCAGCTAATGAACGGTGTGGCAACCTCACCTCAATTTCTGCCTAGACCTTTGATCTATTTTATTTGGAGTACAACTATGACACTGACTAACGATTCTCAACTTCAAGAAATTGATGCTCAAACCTTGAAACAATTGCTTGAGGAAAACGCCGTAACTTTAGTGGATGTTCGGGAATCTGCCGAATATGCAACTGAACGGATTCCCGGCGCAAAATTGCATCCACTTTCACAATTCGATCCACTTCAAGTACGACCGTCGGCGGGACAAAAACTCGTTCTCTACTGTCAATCGGGAAATCGCTCTGCCAAAGCCGCCAGACAATGTTTAGACGCAGGATTCAATTCTGTGATTCATCTGCGTGGCGGAATTCCTACTTGGAAAAATGCAGGGTATCCGATTGAAAAAAGTCAAAATGCGCCGATTAGCTTGTTTCGGCAAGTGCAGATTGTTGCAGGCTCATTGGTTGTTCTGGGAACAGTTTTAGGGGTGTTTGTCTCACCTAATTTTTTACTTCTGAGTGGATTTGTGGGTGCTGGCTTAGTGTTTGCTGGAATCACTAACACCTGTGCGATGGGAATGCTATTGGCAAAGTTACCTTATAACCAACAAGCCGGAAATAAATCATGATCTGGATAATTGGACATTTCCTGGCAGTTGGTATTGGTGTGAGTTTAGGCTTATTGGGCGGTGGTGGTTCTGTGCTAGCACTGCCTGTGCTAGTTTATGTGATGGGTGTTGCGCCTAAACCTGCGATCGCCATGACTTTGATTATTGTCGGGACTGTTAGCTTATTGGGCAGCATTCCCCATGGGCGGCGCGGTAATCTTAATCTCAAAACCGCAGTTATTTTTGGAACTGCAACCATGTTGGGGGCTTACCTCGGTGCAAGAATTGCGACGCTGCCGTTCATTACCAGCGCATTCCAGATGACCCTATTTGGATTGTCGATGCTGATTGCCGCAGGCTTGATGATTTATCGCACCACCTTATCAAAGACCGTATCTAGTAAGGATGAGCTAGAGGCTATCCAGTACGTCAAACCTGTTTGCAAATACTGCTGGCTATGGCTGATGACTGAAGGGATTGCAGTAGGGATTTTGACAGGATTAGTCGGTGTGGGTGGAGGGTTTGCGATCGTCCCGGCCTTGGTTTTATTGGGAAACGTACCCATGCGACAGGCGATCGGGACTTCTCTGCTAATTATTGCGTGTAATTCGGTCGCGGGTTTGCTAGGTTATTTAGGGCATATTTCCTTAGACTGGAATCTCACTGTTTCATTCACCTTTTTAGCTGGATGCGGAACGGTGATTGGGGCTTATCTTGCACAGTTTATTCCAGCGCAACAACTTCAAAAAGGCTTCGGTTACTTCCTGCTAGTAGTCGCCACATTCGTATTAGTCCAAAATCGTGATAGCTTACAGGGAATCAAAAAGTCATCTGCTGACCAGCCACCTCACAACGCACTTTCTGCAGACGGACGGGAGATGTCGGCTGTGATGCCGAGGTGATCTGCCGCTACTCATCTTAGCCCTTAGCTCGCGATCGCAATACCCAATACATTAAAAATACCAGTAGCTCGATCGCCCTTCAATGAGCGTGCGATCGCGCTTTTAGTTTTTACCCTTAATTCTTCTAGTTTCTATACTTGCTAGAATAAAATCGAATACTAACCGGACTGCAACTCATCCTAAAAACCATCAAAGACCTTTGCATCACTTGCCAAACAATCCTATGATGGTTCATCATGATCTTGATGATTGTTTCATTCTTATAAATCAGTTAATATGCGATCGCTTGTCTTGAGTCTAGGTCTCATGTGTTTAGCCACCCCCGCTGTTGCCACAACCTGCGAAGAAAGCTTTCAAAAAAAGGGCGACTTTTTGAATGGTGCCGCCTTTTCTGCCCGTGTTCAGGTTGAGGGGTTATCGGTAGAGAGAGCATTTTCCCAATTACGACCCATTTTGGCCCGCGAGAGCATCAAAACTATTAGCACCGATGTGAGCGCAGGTGTAATGAAAGCTGAAAATCCCGCAACAGCATTTCAGCGTGCTTTGCCAATTGATGTGTTTGCCTCAATGGATGGCAACCTATTAACTGTCGAGATGATCTTTACCATTCCGAGTGGGGTGGGTGCAAGTAAAGACACGGTGAAGGGATACTTGTGTGGCGCACTAAATCAATTGTTGCCCCCAACTACAAAGTAATATGTAATCATTCATTTGATGAATTGTAGTTTCCCACACTCGATCGCCATACCGAATATTTCAAAATTACCTGCGCGCGATCGATCTTGGGGTTTCTAGCCTGATTGTTATACGGAGAGTGCGATCGCTCTTTGGTTTGGGCGATCGCCGATTTGTACCATACTGGCATCTGTGAACAGATTATTGATTCCCCCAATTACGATAAGTTTAGATATATCAGCCGCTCGCAGTTTACTCCCAATTTAACTGCGTATTAAACGGAATGTGGCAGGTGTCTGGATCTCACGGAAATATCCATGTCAAAAGTGCGATCGGGATTTATCTTTAAATATCTTGATGCCTGCTTCCCAACATTTAGCAGATAATTCTAGTGTTTTTGGTTTGATCCCGGATGCAGCAGATTTCATCGGCTTAACCCGATCTTGAAGAAATCGAGGGATTGATATCAGTCGATTGGCGACTGTGGCGAGGAATATTGGCGTTAAAGAATAATGAACAAGTCAGTAAGTTATAATTCCTAAGTCAGAATATATTCGCCACGCACAAATGAGGGGTAATACCCACCGATTAACGATTAACGATTAACGATTACCGATTACCAATTACCAATTACCAGCCGAGTATCAATTAACAAATCAACCCGACATGATATCATAACCTTAACCAGATCATTTCTTCCCAGATATGTTCTACTGTTCTAATCCAAGTTGCTCCAATCCTTTCAATCCCGACAATTCTAAATTCTGTCAAAGTTGCGGCCAGTCCGACCTCACGCCTCTCTTCAGAAACCGCTACCGCGTGATTCGACTGTTGGGCGAAGGGGGATTTGGCAGAACTTATGAAGCGGTAGATACGGATCGCATGGACGATCCCTGCGTAATCAAGCAGTTTGTACCCCAATTTCAAGGAACCTCAGCACTTGAAAAAGCCGCACAATTGTTTAAGGAAGAAGCGAAACGACTTTACGAACTCGGCGAACATCCCCAAATTCCTCGATTAATTGCTTATTTTGAACAAGACAAGCGACTTTATTTAGTACAAGAGTTGATTGAGGGGCAAACTTTACTAGCAGAATTAACTCAGCAGGGTGTTTTTAGCGAAGAAAAAATTTGGCAGTTGTTGGCAGATACTTTGCCGATTTTGAAATTTGTGCACGATCGCCATGTCATTCACAGAGACATCAAACTTGAGAATATCATGCGCCGCCGCACCTCTGTTAACTCCTCCCTACCAAAGGCGGGAAATTTTCGGAATTCAGCTTTCCGAAGGGGAGGGCGGGGAGAGTTAGTTTTGATAGATTTCGGCATTTCCAAACAAGTGACGGGCTCCCTGATGAGCAAAGTAGGCACGACGGTAGGAACGCCCGGATATTCGCCTGTAGAACAAATGCGCGGTCAAGTTTTCCCCGGCAGCGATTTGTACAGTTTGGGAATAACTTGCCTGAGACTACTAACTCAATGTTTGCCAAAAATTGACGGTTCCGATGACCTTTATGACCCGATCAACGGCGGCTGGATGTGGAGAGAACGGTTGCCAGTCGGCACAAAAGTCAGCAGCGAGTTGGCAAATGTTTTAGACAAATTAATTCAAGATTATCTCAAAAATAGATATCAATCTGCTGATGAAGTAATCAAAGCTTTAAATCTCTATTCTTTACCTCCCCAACCCCCTTTTGTCAAGGGAGGACAACTTGCTTTAAGTTCTTCTGTGACAAAGGGAGGGCCACTTGCTTTAAAGTCTTCTGTGACAAAGGGAGGGCCACTTGCTATTAATACTCCGCTCAATCACAGCGGGCAAATCAATAGCAATATCTCTGTCAATCCCAGGGGAAAATCCAACACCAATCCGCCTCCTAACAAGGCATCGCAGAAAATTGCGGCTGTCAAAAACACTTTTGAATTTCAGGTGGTGACAGTAGACAAGCGCGGGAAGCCAACTAATGTTAACAGCGGCCAAGCGCGTTTTTTTGAAGAACATCTTGGTAGCAGTACAATGCTGGAAATGGTATCTGTTCCTGGCGGTACTTTCCTCATGGGTTCTCCAAAAGATCGGGGTGACAGCGACGAAAAACCGCAGCACCCAGTAACTTTAGGCTCTTTCTATATTAGCAAATTTCCAGTCACTCAGGCCCAGTGGACAGCAGTTGCAGCGCTGCCGGAAATTAAAATATTTCTGAATCCCAATGCGGCCCGTTTTAAAGGTGCAAATCGACCTGTAGAAAATGTATCTTGGTACGAGGCTGTGGAGTTTTGCGATCGACTTTCTCGCAAAACTGGTAAGAATTATCGCTTGCCTAGCGAAGCCCAATGGGAATATGCTTGCCGGGGGCAAACTACGGGGCCGTTTCATTTTGGGGAAACGATTACCAGCGAGTTAGCAAATTACAACGGAAATTCTAATTACGCTGATGCGTCGAAGGGAGTTTATCGCTTTCAAACGACAGATGTTGGCAGTTTTAAACCTAATGCTTTCGGATTGTACGATTTCCACGGAAATGTTTGGGAATGGTGCGCGGATTCTTGGCACAATAATTATAACGGTGCGCCTGCGGATGGTAGCGTTTGGGAGTCTGACGGGGACTCTTCGCTGAGGTTGTTGCGGGGGGGTTCTTGGAACGATCATCCTCCGAATTGTCGCAGCGCGTGTCGCCTCAGATATCAGCCGGATTGTAAGGCTAGTATTGTGGGTTTTCGAGTGGTTATTTCTGTTGTTTAAACTCCAATTGTAGGCATTCGTTCTCCTATCTTGAAATCAATACGGTTCAGTTAAGCCCGCTCCCCCCTTAGCTTGCCCCCTACTCAACCCCTACTCCCCTTCTTAAGGGGAGTAGGGGGTTGGACAAGAACTTACTCTTGCGTCCCCCTTAAGAAGGGGGATTTAGGGGTATCTCCGAAGAATAAACAGTTTTAACCCAAGCGTATTGATCTTGAAATGCCTCTGCGGTTTCCCTATCATATCGTTTCCGGTTGTATCGGAATGATTTAACCGCAGAGGGCGCAGAGAACGCAGAGGGAGAGAATACAGAGAGGAATAATTCCGATGCTACCGGATTTGATATCAATCAAAGATTTATGCAATAAGCCTATTGATATTGTCTCGGCATAGAGAAACCCGGTTTCTTCAAGAAACCGGGTTTGGGAATGGCCGATCGCCCAAATTCTTGCCTTAACTAGCCTTCTTTTGAGGAGCGACTATGCGTTCCACACTCATAGCAGCCACGCTCAACGTCACCACAGCCATGCCGAGAATTGCCACCGGCTGCAACTTTTCATTGATAATTAGAAAACCGAATAGTGCGGTCATTGCCGGCCCCAAAGTGCCAATTACTGACGCTAAGGCGGCCCCCGCAAACCGGATGGCAAAATTATTCAAAAGATAGCTAAACAGGGTCAGCACCCCTAAAACAACGCCTCCCAAAATCAAACCAGGCCAAACATTTTGGTCAATTTTAGGAGAAAAATTTTCCGACAGTGGCACCCACAAACTCAGGGAGGAAAATACAAAAATCGCGGCGAAATTAACTAAACTAAAAGGAATTGGGTGCAGCTTGCCCGCAGCCATTTGCGTCAGCAATACGTAACCTGCAAAGGTAATCCCAGAAGCCAGTGCTGCAGCGACTCCCACTCCAACATTGCCGCCGCCCGGAGCTGGGGCCGCAAAACTCGGCCACCCAGCTAAAATCAGACCTACGGTAATCCCGAATATCGCCAACAAACCGACTGTGCTGGGGCGAGAGCCAAACAAGATCCAAGAACCTAGTACGGTGACGATCGGATAAATAAAGAAAATCGTAATCGCAATCCCCGCCGGAATATTGCCGATCGCCAAATAAATCAAAACCTGAGACAAAAACAGAAAAAATGCGCTTCCTAAAACTTTACTCCACAAAGCTCGATCGCCCGACTGGAACAACCGCCTAATATCTTTCCAAACAGAAGGATACAGAAATGTCGCCAATATCGGCATCAAAGCCATCACCACGATCAGCCGCATCAACAAAATCAACAAAGAATTTCCAAAACCCGGAGTCACCACCCCCGGAAATTCAAACAAGCCAAAAACCACCCGAGGAGTTTTGCCTTTAATCAGAATTCTTAAACAAACATTAAACAGCGACAATACCACCGCCGAAGACAAAGCCAGCACCAAACCTGTCTGTACAGAAGGTGCTTTAGCGGATGCGGTCGAGGGCACTGAAGAGGGTGCCGGTACGGCTTCCCGCGGCCTTTCCACAGGTGTTGGCTGCAGAAGTTGCGGGCGGACAGAATTAACAGAATTAGTTGATTCTTCGACATAGGAATCTTGAGCATCGAAAGGATTCTCAAGATATTCTTCTTCTTCTTCGAGTTCTTCCCTGATGCGGTTTACGAGATTTTGTAACAGTTCTTCCCCTTGCCGCTCTAGGGTTTGCATATTGTTTAGCCGCACGGAAAGCTCGCTTTCATAGCTGCTCAAATCTTGTTCCAGCATCTGGAAACTGCGATCGATCCTTTCATCCAGCGCCGCCAGCAACTGCGAGGCGCGTTCGTCGTAGTTGCTTGGCGGCAGGGGTATCGGGAACTCGCCGCTGGGAATAGGGCTGCTGAGAGAATTTCCAGAGTTAGCGCTGAGTTCGTTGAACCGCTGCACCAACAAATCCTGCAAATTGTGAGCCAAAACTTGAGCCAACTGCTTCAGCCACAATTGCTGCTGCTGAATGTATCGCCCCGACAGAGATTCCATTTGCTGAGACTGCAATTTGCGATATTGCTCCCGCAGGTCTTCAATATCCTCAATCAGGTGATTTTTTTCAGTTTGCAGCCGAGTAATGTCTTGATTTAACTGACCTTTGACATTTTGATGCAAAGCGTCCAGTTCTTGCATTACTGAGTGGAGGACTTCTTCTGCTGATTGTACTTCCTCTGGCTCGTCCTTTGACGAGTATACGTTCCGCTGCGCCATTAGCCTATAACCTCTAATTTAAACTGCACGTTCACTGTTCTTAAGTATTTTGCCAAATCAGGCCGCAAGTTCTAGTGAGTTGATCTAAGAAATTGCGGACACTGTTGAATCAATAGTAGTCGCTAAGCTACAAATGTGAGAAAATTGCGTGAAGCAAAGCTATCCCGCTCTTAATCCCCCCAAGAACACTTTGTGCAATTAGAAATCATACTATAGCAATCCTCGCATCAGTTGTAAAAATATGTAGGGGTAGTGCTAAGAGTGCCTACCCCAGCCTGCATCGGGGCAACCGGGCGTGGGTTTCGCCCCTACAAGAATTACACAAATCATTGAGGATTGCTATACAGCTTGACCTCTCCACGAATTGCTCCCGGTAATTCTCGCATATAACTCACCCGATTGCACCCGACTCACAAACCTAAGAGCCCGTTCCGCGACTAAATTTGATTGGGGGGTGGCACTCCTAGCCCCTCAATGGATAACTCGATCCAGCAGGCAGAAACCCCGTTTCTTTTGCCCGCGTCTCTCCCGCACTCCCGCACCCAGATTTATTATATTAAAGGTTCCGATCTTTTGCTCGCGAAAGTTTTAAGAGGCGATCGCACCGTCAATCGATTTTAGATTTTAGATTTTAGATTTTAGAATTGAAGCCTTGACCCCACGGATAAATTCGGGGGGCAAGTTTCTCGGATACAGGTTTTTTATTTCTGGACGGATGAATCCGCAGGCTTGTATCCTGGATGCTGTCGGTCAAAAAACAACCCCACGCATCAAAAAATTAACACATCCCATCCCCTAAGAGCAACAGATATGGCCTCCGAAATTTATGACAATTCCTTTACAAAGGATATACAAAAACTGAATATTTCCTCAGAAGCCGAAGTGTTTGTCTTTCCGGCATCATTTGCCCAGCAGCGCTTGTGGTTTCTCGACCAATTCGCACCGGAAAACCCTTTCTATAATGTAGTAACAGCACTGCGCTTAACTGGTTCCCTCAACTTAACAGCCTTAGAGCAAACCTTCAACGAAATAGTGCAGCGCCACGAAACTTTGCGAACCACTTTTGCCGCGATATCAGGCCAACCAGTACAGATAATCTCTGCGGCTTTCAAGACTAATTTAAAAGTATTAGACTTGCAAGATTTGCCGCCAGAACAACGGCAAACAGAAGCCAAAAAACTCTCCGCAGCAGAATCTCTTCGCCCTTTCAATTTATCCACCGGGCCGCTGATGCGAGTCACCATCCTGCGGCTGACGGAGACCGAGCATATTCTATTGCTAAATATGCACCACATAGCCTCCGATGATTGGTCGATCGGTGTGCTAATTAGAGAAGTGCAGAGTATCTATACAGCTTTGATAAATCAACAGCCATCTCCCCTGCCAGAATTATCACTTCAATATGCCGACTTTGCCGAGTGGCAACGCGAATGGCTGCAAGGTGAAGTATTAGAAACTCAGCTTGCTTATTGGCGGCAGCAATTGCACGGAATTTCTGTGTTAAATTTGCCGACAGATCGCCCTGCACCAGCTAGGCAAAATTATCGCGGAAAAACTCAATATTTAGAACTGCCGAAAAAGCTGAAGGACGCACTTGTAGCGCTCTCGCAGCGAGAAGGAGCGACTTTATTTATGACAGTGCTCGCTGCATTTCAAACTTTGCTTTACCGCTACTCGCAACAAGAAGATATTGTTGTCGGTTCGCCGATCGCCAATCGCAACCGCAGCGAAATCGAAGCATTAATCGGCTTTTTTGTCAATACTTTAGTGCTGCGAACAGACTGTTCGGGAAACCCGACATTTCGAGATTTTTTGGGCCGGGTGCGGGAAGTAACCCTGGGAGCTTACGCTCACCAAGATTTGCCTTTTGAGAAGCTAGTCGAGGAATTGCACCCAGAGCGATCGTTGAATCGCCACCCGCTGTTTCAGGTGGTATTCGGGCTGCAAAATGCGCCGCTGGACGAGCTAGAATTGCCAGAATTAAAGTTGAGTTCTTTTCCTTTGGAGACTCAAACCACGCGCTTTGATTTAGAGCTGTATTTGTGGGAAGCTTCTGATAATTTTAGGAGCAGATACGGCGAACATTGGGAAGATTCGGAAGGACTCCGAGGCTTAGCTGTGTACAATACAGATTTATTTGATGAAGTTACGATCGCCCGAATGCTGAGGCATTTTAAAACGCTACTGGAAAGCATTGTGACTAATCCAGAACAAAGAATCGCTAACTTACCTTTATTGAGCGAGGATGAAGTGAATCAATTATTCAGAGAATGGAACGATACTCGGACAGATTATCCTCAAAATAAGTGCATTCATCAGTTATTTGAAGAGCGAGTCCAGCAGCATCTGGAGGATGTCGCCCTAACTTTCGACAGCCAGCACCTCACTTACAGAGAACTCAACAGTCGCAGCAACCAACTGGCGCGCTACCTACAAAAACTGGGCGTGGGGGCGGAGGTTTTAGTGGGGCTTTGTGCAGAGCGCTCGATCGACCTAATTGTCGGGATGTTGGCTATACTGAAAGCGGGAGGGGCTTATCTACCGTTAGATCCGAGCTATCCGCGCGATCGGCTAAACTTGATGCTGGAAGATGCTCAAGTTAAAGTCTTGCTAATTCAGGATAAATTGATTGAGAATTTCCTAGACTTCTCAAACTCGGTGATTTACTTCGATCGCGACTGGGAACACATAGCCAAAGAAAGCGCCGAAAATCCCGCCAACACCGTAACAGCAGACAACCTAGCTTACGTTATTTACACCTCTGGATCTACAGGAAAACCCAAGGGAGTTGCTGTCACCCACAAAGCAGTAAATCGGCTGGTACTCAACACAAATTATATAAAAATAGAACCTACAGATAAAATTGCCCAAGCATCAAACGCTTCATTCGATGCAGCCACATTCGAGATTTGGGGAGCTTTGCTTAACGGCGCTCAACTCGTGGGAATTAGCACAAATATTACCCTTTCGCCTCACGATTTAGCTTTAGAACTGCGCCAAGAAGGCATCACAGTTTTGTTTTTAACAACGGCATTATTTCAACAAATTGCTAGAGTTTTACCGCAAGCTTTTGATTCGCTGCGCTGCTTGCTGTTTGGCGGAGAATCTGTCGATATGAGATGGGTTAAAAAAGTCCTAAAACAGGCGCAAACCACTCAATTAATTCACGTTTACGGGCCTACAGAAAATACCACATTTTCGGCTTATTATTGCGTGCAAGACGTACCAGAAACCGCAACCTCTATCCCCATCGGCCGCCCGATCGCCAATACGCAAATTTATCTCCTCGATGCGGATTTGCAGCCGGTGGCGATCGGTGTTATAGGTCAATTGTACGTCGGCGGTGACGGACTAGCGAAAGGCTACCTCAACCAGCCAGATTTAACTGCTGCTGCATTCATTCCTAATCCTTTTAGCAATAAATCTGGTTCTAGCCTTTATAAAACAGGTGATTTAGGTCGCTATCTGGTTGACGGCAACATCGAGTTTTTAGGCCGCGTTGACGACCAAGTAAAAATTCGCGGCTACCGCATCGAGTTGGGAGAAATTGAAGCGGCTTTGTGCCAGCATCCACAAGTGCGCGAAGCAGTAGTAATTGTGAGGGAAGACATCCCCGACGATAAACATTTGGTAGCTTATGTTATTCCTGACGGTATTAATGAAAAATCAAAAAGTCACAATCTCAAGTCAAGTGACTTGCGCCAATTTTTGAAAGAAAAGTTACCAGGATATATGGTTCCTGCAAGTTATGCAGTGTTGGAGAATATGCCGCTGACGCCTAATGGCAAACTAGACCGCCGCGCCTTGCCTGATATAGAGACAGACAGCGAGGATATAACAGAAAATTATGTAGCGCCTAGGACTGATATCGAAGAAATGCTGGGGAAAATTTGGGCTAAGGTTTTGGGAAAACAGCAGGTTAGTATATACGATAATTTCTTTGAACTAGGGGGGCATTCCCTGCTAGCAACTCAGTTAATTTCTCGCATCCGAGACGCTTTGCAAGTCGAGTTATCGGTCAGCAATTTGTTTGAGGCTCCGACTGTGGCGAGTCTGGCAAAATACATTGAAACAATGCGCTGGGCCGCGACTGGTTTGGATACTCCCAGAACAGAGGAAAATGAGCGAGAAGATGTGGAATTCTAAGCCCTTACATAATTGGATGATTTTGATTGTTTTGTGGAATTGGCATTTGCCTGTCGGTAGAAATTACCGCAATGGGAACTGATATTCAAGCCTGTTTCACGAGGAGATTTAGACCTGTTACTTGCTAACCTCCTAAAGGCTGATGCTGCCTATATACTTGCAAAATTGCTCGCGGGGCATTATAAATAAGGGAGAAAATGTTCTCCCAACAGCGACTCATCCCGAAAATAAGAAACGATGTCCAACCAAGCGTCTGACCGTCTTAAACAAAATGCTGAAAAAATTATGCGGATGTGGGAGAAGCGGGCGCGTGATGAAGTCAGTGCATCAACGCATCAAAATTCTCTTGTCTTGCAAGATTCCCTACCTCTGTACTTAAACCAACTGGTGGATGAACTCTCAAACAGAATTGTCAGGACATCTGCCCGCATCACAGCCGACGAGGTAGAAAGTACGCGGATTGGCAAGCTGCATGGGCATGAACGGGCGGGGTATGCGGACTACTCCATGAGTCACCTCATTTTCGAGTATCACCTCCTCCGTCAAGTAATATTTCAAGTTTTAGAAGAAGAAGCACCTTTGGAAGTGCAAGATAGAGACATTATTATCGGCTCCATTGAGCAAGCCGTTAATGACGCCGCCACTCAATTCTCCGAAACGCTGCGAGATATTCAAGAACTATTTATGGTGACGCTAACTCACGACCTCAGAAATCCCATCAATGTCGTAAAAATGGGAACTCAACTAACTCTGCGGCGGCTTGAACGAGGAGATAGCCACGCGGATGTGGCCGCAAGGATGCTCAATGCGATCAATCGGCTGGATTCGATGATTCAAAATCTGCTGGATGCGAGTCGGCTGCGGGCAGGGCAGAGCTTAAAGATTGAATTTGAAGAATGCGATTTTGTGATGCTAGTCCAAGAGGTGGTAGAAGATTTGAGGTTCGCGTATGGAGATCGGTTTGTTGTAGTCTCTGATTCTGATATCACGAGCTATTGCAGTCGAAAAGAAATACGGCGGGTGATTGAAAATTTAGCAATTAACGCTGTGAAATATGGTGCGCCTAGTACGCCGATTACACTCACGCTCCAGCAAACTGAAACGCAGATCAGCCTCACCGTCCATAATGAAGGCGATCCGATCGCCCTAGACGCTCAATCCATCCTCTTTCAACAATTTCGTCGAACCATTTGTGCCGAGGAGCAAACTGGCTGGGGATTAGGATTATTTTTAGCAAAGAGTATTATTGAAGCCCATAAAGGGACACTTGCGGTTGAAAGTGCAGAGGGCAAGGGGACAAGCTTTATTATCAATTTACCAAAGGTTCTTCTTTAGTTCGGGACATTAAGACTAAGAAGAAAAATAGGTTATAAAATAATGAATCCACAGTCCACATTTTGAGTTGATCCAGAGAGGAAGCGCTTCAGCAAAGGCGATCGCTCTACACCCGCTATTTTTAAGCCGTCTGTCGTGCGAAGCAACGTTTTTCGGGAGTGACAAATCAGGGAGATATCTACCTCACGATATCCTCACATTTTCTTCACATTTTAAACGTAATATTGATCGCCCTAATTCCGCATCATGAAATCATAAAAGAGTAATCTCAGTTTTTTACCCGTACAGTAGATGAGGTCATTTACAATAACGACTTTTATGCCTGCCTGGTAATTTAATAACACTATTGATGAGTACGATAAACTCAACATAAGTAAGCAGCCTGACGCATTAAAACTGCAATTTAGTTATCTCAATATGGCTGTCAAAGTTATACTGTCAGGGAGACAAACAAGTTTTTACTAACAGCAATTATGAGGGTTTTTCCAACATTAAACTTGCGGATAAATCTTTAAATTTCTAATAACCTATTCACAATGATAGATATTTTATTCAACGATTAGGCTTAAGTTAGGTTTACGAGGAAAGAAACCAAATCTGAGATTCAATCGAAACTCGACGAGGTGAACAAAAGCCTCTAATTAGATCGAGAAAATCTGAATTTGCCTGCTGGAATCGTCTGAGAGAGTTTAGAAACAAAAGACAACGACCTTAACAACAAAGGAAAAAATCATGTCTAACAAAACACATACTGTAGCCGCTGGAGAAACATTTTCCAGTATTGCAGAGTTCCACTATGGTAATGGCAGTGATGCGAACGCGCAAAAAATTGCAGCTGCTAATCCTGGTGTTAGCCCTGGAAAATTACAAGTTGGTCAAACACTTCAAGTTCCTGCATAACAGGTTTGAAAAGCTTGTCAACATAGCTGCTTCTAATAGCAGCTATTAAGTAAGCATCCAGGAGGTTAGCCAATAAAACTAACCTTCTGCCCGCCCAAATTTCCCATAAAAAAGTTCCTGGTTAACAAAACTTTCGGTTGGATATTTTTTGGACTTTTTTAAATAAAACTGACTAATTTAGGAGACAGATAATGGCTGAAATAACTGTGTATAGCGATTCCAATTTTGGAGGTAATTCCAATACCTTTACCCAAGACTTAGCTAATATCGGAACTTTTTGGAACGACAAAATTACATCAGCTAAAGTAATCTCTGGTACATGGCAAGTTTTTGGGGATACTAACTTCACCGGGAGTAATGTGAAACTTCCACCGGGAGAGTATCCTAATCTTGCAATCAGCCCTGGTCGTATCAATAACGATAGCATTTCGTCGCTCAAGATTGTAGGATAACGAGCCAGAAAGCATCACATCCGTTGACCCCATTGCCTGTGGTGGCAGTGGGGAATTTTGATTTATGATTTAAGGAGAATACTCATGTCTTATCTTACGAAACTCTGTCAATCGTCAAGTTTAATATAGCCTTTCTCTGAAAGATGAGGTATCATGTTACTGACACTCACTCGTGAGGGTCAAACAGAGAAAATCAGCTC
>NZ_JAUBTV010000061.1:0-47222 GCF_036705145.1 Microcoleus sp. B5-D4
ACGCTTTGTCTCGGATGATTCACTTTTACCCCCTCAATCCGCGTATGTGCCAGTTGGGGGTGCGGAATGTGGGTTGATAGTTGGGAGTCGATCGGCTGCTGTAAACCAAGCGGTCGTTCCCTCACGACTGCTGTAAACCAAGCCCGCCGTTTCCTCACGACTGCTGTAAATGAAGCCACAGTTCCCTCACGGCTACTGTAAACCGAGTGGGTAGGAGGGAACTGCGCTTCGAGCACAAGATTGAATTAAAGCGGAGGGAGCGAATAATTCGCAATCCTTTATCCGACCTTCGTAATTATTCGGTTATTCAGCTACTCACGAATGAGAATAATTTGTGGTCGCAGAAAAGAAACAACTTTTCTTTATTTCAAACATCGGACGATCGTCCGATGTTAATGACGAAGGTCGAGCGCTCGAAGGGCGGAGTATGCGTTGACTTTTACAGTTGTCAACACGATAGCCATCGACTGTAAATAGCGATCGATCGCAACGCAGGCATTTGCAGTACAAAATCAGGCGTTTGCAGTACAAAATCAGTGAGATACAGGTATTTGCAGGAACTG
This sequence comes from Microcoleus sp. B5-D4, assembly GCF_036705145.1. Lineage (NCBI taxonomy): Bacteria > Bacillati > Cyanobacteriota > Cyanophyceae > Oscillatoriales > Microcoleaceae > Microcoleus > Microcoleus sp. B5-D4. The sequence goes on from NZ_JAUBTV010000061.1 coordinate 564, forward strand.
CACTCTACCTGTTTTTATCCGAAAATGTCCGGCAAATACCTGAATTTGTCGGTCAACTTGCTGCTTTTTTGTGCTGTTCATGCCTTAACCTCTTGAGGCTGGTTATGGCTGTTCTCGATTAGTAGCAAGCAATGTTTTTGTCCGTACAAAACCTTATTTATTGCTTTTAAATAAAAATAATGCACCCTCATGAATGCGGAATCCTAGCCGCAAAGTCGGGCTTAAGACTTTCTTAAGCTTTAATGACAAATGTAGCTAACTGTAATACAAATTAAGCTGGATATTATACAGCTATAATAAATCACCAGGCCAAGAAGAGCTAACAACGCCGAGCCTGTCGAGCAAACACTTTAAAAAGCAAATAGATAAGCTCGTCAGTTATTGAGTAGCGACGATCGCAACCAGTTATCCTCAGATGGCGGGGGTCACTTTACGCCCCTATTTGGCTCTTTTGGGGTGAAGTTGAAAGTAGTTATAGGTTTATAAAATGAGATAAACTAAACTATTTTTATGACTATGAAGCTCAAGAAATTTCCTCAACAGCAGCAAAATCCGAGACTTTCGAGTCGGCTGGAACTGAGATTGTCTGACTCAGACTACAATCAAATCAAAGCAAGAGCAGAGCAAGTCAATTTGAGCATGAGCGACTTCATGCGCCGTGCAGCTTTGAGAAGAACCCTGCCACGCCCTCTAGCTGCATTTGACTTAAAAGCCTATCAAGTTTTGTGCCAGATTGATGCCCAATTGAGAATTGCAGGAAACAACCTAAATCAAATTACTAAAGCTTGTAATAGTGCTGTGGCATTGGGAGAACCCATTGTTGTCAATACAGGACTCTTAGAAAGCGTACAGCAACTCATTCGAGAAAACGGGGGTGCAATTAAAGCTATGGTTGCAAACCTTGCCAAATCTACAGTACCCTAATTATTAACAAGGCTCGGCTTTACCGCCTGAGCAATCGATTCTGTGCAACTGACGGCTTTTCGGTTATGATTGGCAAACAAATTAAAGGTACAGGCTTTCGGGGCTGTCTGAATTACGTACTGGGCAAAAAAGACGCCGCTCTAATTGGCGGTACTATGTGCGGACAAACTCCTGAAGAACTCGCTGCTGAATTTGCCATCGCCCGACAACTAAGACCTAACCTGAAAGTAGCAGTTTTTCACGCCACTTTATCTGTCGGTAGCACCGAAAAACTAGAAGATTCTGAAGAAAATGACCAACGCTGGCTGGCGATCGCAGCCAACTACATGAAAGCGATGGAATTTGACAACAACCAGTACGCAGTTGTCAAGCACAGCGATACAGAACACGACCACATCCACATCGTCGCCAGTCGCATTTGCCTAGATGGAGGTGTTGTTGACGATAGCTGGGATTATTACAAAAGCCAAGAAACTATTCGCCAACTCGAACGGAACTACAACCTGGAAACTGTTACACCCAGTTGGGAAACAGACAAGCGAGCTCAGACTACAGGAGAACACAGGCAATTAAAAAGCAAGGGAAACAAGAGTGTCAGGGTGCAATTGCAAGACCTAATTGATGAAGTCACCCAAGACAACCCAAGTATGCCAGAATTCGTTGAACGGTTGCAGCAACAAGGCGTAGAGGTGCAAGTCGGATTGACTCGAACTGGCTTCAGTACAGGCATTTCTTACAATTTAGATGGAGTCGCTTTAAGTGGCACTCAGTTGGGTAAAGCCTACACTTTTTGTGGATTGCAGAAGTATCGAGGCATTAGCTATGACAAAGGGCGAGATAACGCCCTAATTGAAGCTTTAATGCAGCCACAACACTTAGCTATCGCCCCCAGTGAGGCAGAGGAAAATGAGCTAGAGTCGTCACAATCCGAATTAGTAGCAAGCGCACCTGGAACTCCTGCAATAGCAAATGAGTTAGGGTTGTCACAATCTGAGCTAGAAACAACTGCACCTGGAACTCCTGCAGCAGCAAATGAGTTAGAGTTACAACTGTCAATCCTTCCTGAAAGGAATGAAACTCAGTGGCAAAAAGTCCGATTGCATCTAGCAGTCGAGTACAGTTTACCTTTAGAATTGCTTGAAAAATTGCACTCTCATTCTTGGCTGTATGCCGACTCAGAAAAGGCTGTATTTACGGCACGGACGCTTGAGGGGGAAGCCAGCTTCGCTTTTGTTCTAGATGAAAGAGGCAACTTTACTACAACCCAACCCCTGTCATCTGAAGCTGCTTTCTGGGTAGCCACTACTGGAGAAATTGAGCGAGCTGTGATTGCCTGTAACCCAATAGAAGCTCTTTCAATTTTGCTTATTGAACAGGAAAATAACCAGGATAACTCTGCAACACTACCACCCACAATTTACCTAGGAATTGAACGAGCTTCACAACTGCCTATACAATTCTTACAAGAACTCGATAGCGTTATTATAGCGATTGCAGAAGATTCTCATCTCGCTCTAAATGCGAGCGCCCTGCTACCGAACGCAGAAGTTGTTAATCCACAGTCAAGTTGGAATGATATCTGGATACAATTAATTGAGCAAGAACAGCAAAATATTCAACAAAATAACCAACCTTATAAACAGCGCATCCAAGAAATTGAATTGGATTAGTTATGGTTCCCTGACAAAGTGAGTATTGTCTAATAAAAATGCTACTTAACAAATTTTCAACTTGCAACCTAAATTACTGATAGCGCTGCCACTAAGTATTACCAATTTATGAATAGATTTATTTATCAACTATTTTTTCTGATTTGGCTAAGTAACTTGAGACGGCGCTTGCTCATTTTTTTTGTGAGCCGACCTTGATAACAATAAATTATTTATACGTTTTTTCGTAAAATTTAGTACCAAAAAAAATGAGCGCTGTCGCGCCAAAAAATAAAGTATCGGAGATAAAAAATGGAAGTCTCACAAACCAACACCTACTACTTCAATAATTTAACCTTCGTCCACCAAACAGAAAACCAACTGTACATTATGGACCGACAAACAACACTTGTCTTGAATTTTCAACAAACAAGCTATCAAACGATCGACCAAATAATCCACGCTCTGCGACTTGTGAGAGACAAAAAAGTCCAAGATCGAAAGTCAATTCTTGAGCAAGAACTGCTGGCATTAAACTTCCAATTCCCTCTCGAAAGCAGCAACCGTAGCAACAACGACACAAATAATGGTAGCAGCAATGGTAGCAGCAACGGCAGCAACAAAAACTGCGAGCTAAAAATCGACTGGTAATTAAATTATGCCGGAGAGACAAGTTTGTTTCTCCGGCAGCCAATAGCAAACATTTTTCGCCACATCCAAAAATGGCTTCCTCTCATAGCAGCATAGGTGTATCTCCTGCACTAAGAGCAAGCCGATATGTTCGACTCGTCGGCTGCAACACTATATCGGCTGGACAATCATATTTGGACGAAAGGCTTTTTCTGATCTAAAAAAAGCCGAGGGGCAAAGTTTTGTGGCGCTGCCCGAAAACATCGCTTTCAAATAAATAGCGTATATACTTGAAATAAAACTAAGTAAGTCGGCGCTTTAAAACGCAACTATGTAAACGATGTAAAGTGTCCAAATGCTCTCTACTGGCTGACTTAAGCCTATTTACATACTGTTACATTATTCGGTTTAATGCCGCCTACCTACTTATCGAAGATATTAAACACAACGAGTCAGTACAGCTATGTCTGCTAAAGATGTCTTTCACGAAGTCGTTAAAATCGCTCTCCAGAAAGATGGATGGCAGATTACTCACGATCCATACACTTTACAAGCAGGAACTCTCGAACTTTACATCGACTTGGGTGCCGAAAGGGTGGTTGCGGCCGAAAAAGACGGACAAAAAATTGCCGTTGAAATCAAAAGCTTTATTGGCCCCTCCAAAATCTCCCAGTTTTACACAGCATTAGGACAATTCATTAGTTATCGAGCAGCTTTGCAACAACAAGAAACTGACCGCATTTTATACCTAGCAGTACCCAGCAATGTCTACGAGAGTTTTTTTACAATGGGGTTTATTCAGTCTTTAATTCAACAAAACAAAATTCATTTAATTGTTTACGATATAGAGCAGGAGGCGATCGCACAATGGCAAATGTAGACCTTTATAGGCAGCACATCCAAAATCTGCTCTCCCAACACGCTAGTCTTGTGTGGGATGAGCGAATTCAGGCTCAAACTATCTTTGATACCGAGCGCGATCATTATCAATTAGTATATGTGGGCTGGCGCAATCAGCGGCGAATTTATGGCCCGGTTTTGCACCTGGATATTATGGACAATAAAATTTGGATTCAGCAGGATGGAACCGAGGTAGGTATTGCCAACGAACTCGTAGAATTAGGAGTTCCTAAACAAGACATAATACTGGGTTTTGACCCCCCTAATATGCGACAATTAAGTGAATTTGCGCTCGGATAGATTACGTTTAAGTGTTAAAAAAAATTAGCTGTTTTGAAGGCTACTTTTTTAATACTTAACCGCTTTCGTCAGCTTGTATAATTTTTGCAACTGGGTGTTATATTTCGTACTTGAACTTAACACTCAGTTGCTTGTGCATAATTCCTCTATCTATTGCTTTCGCCAATGCGCCTCAACTCCTCGTCCCCGACATTCTAAACGTCCTGCATCCCTTTCCCGGCGCAATAGACGGCGAATCAAATTAATTCCCACTGTCGGACACCGTTCCTGCAATTCCCTACTGGAGAATTCTTGAGGCAAATTGTTAATTGCATCCAATACGATCGCCGTTTTAGTTCCTTTTGCGGATGTAACATATCCCACCCGCTGCTCAAACTCCCGATAAGCTGATAGCAGCATGACTCCCAAGAAATACTCCCACGCCTGGTAATAGAAGGAATGTGGTTATAATTGGTGTGAATTGTAGTTAGCACGTCCCGATAACCCGCAATTTCTTGTTCTCAACAATCGTGTGGCGTTGTTTTTTCAGTTACTAATTTCTTAATGCGTTCTAGGGGCACAGTAATGCCTTCAATGCGGTTAGAAGATTCGCTGCTCTGAATAACCGCAGCTTGGCGCAAAGTGCTTAAAACTTGCGGGGCTTGTTGCTTGAATAACTCCTGCTTGCCCTTGTACTCTCCAACCAAGCGAATCGTTTGCAAAAGTCTTTGGTTGAGCTGTTGACTTTCAATGAACCCCTCTTCAAATGACAGCATATCTATTTTATCTCCTTTGTATTAATTATAAACATTTATTGCAGTCAATAACTCGGATATTGCGGGCGCTTAATCAAAACTTTGAAACCCGCTCGCAAGCAGAACCGACGCCAAATCCAGGTAAATAAGTAAGGCGATAGTTGCTTTTAGCCATAGCCCTTGCCTCTCTTGTTGTCCAAGGTTTGACGCTCAGCAAATCGGGTTCAGTTTCCAGTTGCTTTAAATAAGAGCGATCGCCCGTTACAAAGGCGATCGCCTGAGCCAGGAACTTACAACAGCTCAAAGGAGCCTGAACCACCTGCTTTTCAGTAAACCTAACCACAATCCAATTCCACTCTAAGAATAATTGATTGCGGCGCATATCGCTGTCAGCATCACAGGAGTGAGTGGGCTTCTTAGATTTGCCAGCATAAGGTTCATCAATCTCGACATCAATTCCTATCCCAGATGGAGTGTGAATTACAGTAAAATCTGCTGAATAGCTCCTCTGAGATGACGGAATTTTAAACTCTGCTGCTTGGACAACTTCCTCGAAATATTGCTGCAAATATTGCAAAAAGAGTTGTTCACTCACTCCTTGCCGAGCTTGAGATATGCCATTATGACTAACCCGAAGTGACATCAAATCCTTGAGCGCTCGATTTCTGGAATCCAACTCAAGTTGAGCGCTTTTTAAACCTGTCTGCAACCTTTCTTTTTCCACCTTAAAACTAGAAAACTCTTGCTGTTTATTCGAGGATAAATGTTGAGGGAATAATATATTTTGTTGGTTGTACTCAAGAACTTGCTGCTTATACCTGGATAGCAGTTTTTGACGGCAACCAAACACATAACTATAAGCAGCCGCAATTAAACATGAATAAGCAGCTACTACCAACAGCATTTCCCACCACAGCCAACCCCAGGAAATAGCTAACAGCGGAAGTACGATCGCACCATAGAGCCAAAACACCCAAATTAACCACAGCAACTTGACAGATAACACCACAGGTGGTTGAGGCGGAGTCAACAAAACAACAGGTTTCCCGAATTGTTGAGTTTCTTGAAGTTGGGATGAGGTGGCACAACTAGAAGTTGCCTCTGGCAAAGGATATTGATGGCAGAACTGCATTACCACTTTTGGGTAAAAAACTATAGGATAATTCATAACTTTAAATACTCCTTTTTTTAAGAGCGCGGTCGCGCTATTTTTAAGAAAGTTTTTTGAATTGTATGCAAAAAATCACCCAGTCAAACTCACAAAATTTTACTCCTTCTCAACCAGTTAGCAAAATTCAAAAGGACAAACAAATCTCTCTTAAATCCGACGCGGCAACAATGGCTGCGCTTACTCAACTCGAAGAACGCCGCGATTATTATCACACCTGCATCAACGGAGGATACTAAGCATGAATTTAGCCACAGCGACGCTTGCTCAAAGTTCAATAACTGCGGCTCAAGTTTGGCATCAACTAGAGTCAGCAGAAAGCTCAGAAGAAATTGACCAACTGCTGCAATCCCTTTGGCAAACGCAAGAAACTCAGGAACTTGCTGTTGATGCCCATGCCGACTTAGCCGACCAAATTGATGCCGAAATTGCAGGAATTACAGCCCGGATGCAGTATTTGATAGAACTGCATTCAAGAGCTCTCAACAAACTCCAGGGGTGGAGAGAGCGCTTAGATAAAACCGTTCTCTACTTCAACGAGTGCGGCGTGTTAACTTCAGAAATTATTGGTAAACACCGCCGCATTGCTGTCAAGGAAAATCCGCCTACCTGTGAAGTTTTGATTGACCCATCTCAACTGCCAGAACCCTATCGCCGAGTCGAAACCAAAACCGTAATTTCTGCCGACAAAAAGGCGATTTCAGACGCTTGGAAACAAGGAATGCCTGTAGATGGCACTAGGGTTTTCCGCAAGCGCAAAGTGGTTTACAGCTTGCTTCCCGGTAACAATTTACACTCTCTTCAAGCCAACCAGACGCTTGAGAGTCGTTCTTCGGATAAAACGCAGTCCAAAAAACGGCGTTAGCCATCTTTTTAGGTGTCAGGAATACCTTGGTCTGACACCTGAATTGTTAAAGCTCTCCGAATTAGACACCTCCGAATTAAAAATTTCCGAATTAGAGTAGAAAACGCTTGTTTTGTAAGAGCGCAACTTAATTGGGGTCGGGATATCTTACAAATCAATCCAGTATTGAGGGTTCTCCACTTGTTCTTCGGTGACGTTGAACAACTTTGACACTCTATCTTTAATAACCCCGTCAGCATCAAAACTCAAACCTCCAAACTGCTGACTGTTTTCACCTTCTCCAAAAGCAACGCGAGCAAGTGCATCGCTATCGCTATCAGAGAAATAATCCCGTTGGCTTTCCATAGCCGTAGTTGTGCGAACTACTTTCACTTTTTTTCTCCACATTGGGATTGTCATTCTGATGGTAACACGCTACTTCTTTCTTCTAAACCCCTCCAATTGGAGGGGGTGAATATCACTCAGTAGCAGGAATTTGTGAAGGAACAACCTTGTCAAAATCTGGACTATTACTGTGCGTAAGTCCTAAAAATGTAAAAACTAGGATTCAGGAGCTAATCAATGAGCAGAAGAAAACTTACCCCAGAACATCGCTCCACAGAATGGGTAGCTGGGGAAGGACTAAAAATCCCAGTCTTTGATATGTCGTTGACTGACGGTAGAGCAAAGGGGCGGTACCAAGCTGAATCAGAAGTGCTGCGTAACTCCCTGCTTGAACTGCTTTTTGAACCTGAAGAATTAGCATCCCTAAGCATCGTTAAACCAGACCCAAATGATAGCAGCTTCGACCCTCTGAAAAACATCGATTTCGGAGATGGTATTACCAGAAGAGTTGCTTTCAGATCCGGCCAAAATGTGTACTTTGCAGACATTGAACTCTCAACCAAACTGTTGAGCGTATTCAAAACTCAACCCGACCACGCCTGTCGCTATGGCTCACTGCTAGTTAGCAGTTGCAACCTTGGAGCCAAATTATTAGATAGCTCCCTTGACGGCGAAACCTTGCGACTCAAAATTGTTGATTCTCAAAGCGATGACCTAAGTGAAAAAGCGAAAGCTCATAAGTGGCAAACCGGAGACTGTCACGGTAAAATTTCACCGGCACTAGCCCAACAATTAGGAGGGAATTACAACCGACCTTTTCAATTCAGATTTGCCTGGATGCAGGAATGGGGACAAGAAGACTGCCACACTCCAGAAATTAGCTTTCTTGCCAAAGGAACGCTGTTGCCTGATGCTAATTTAACCTCCGACTTGGGTTATGATATCATCATGGATCGCTCCTCTATCAAAGGAGTTGCTAAAGAGCAATTAGCTGAACTTATCCCCTGTGGCGACTACGAATTTCCCAAAGCTATACTGGGAAATCGAGGCAACGCCCAAGTAACTGAATACGAAAATTCCTGGCAATTTTCGATTTGGTATTCCGAAGCAGCTATTGGGGCTGACATAGCCACACCGACCAAAATTGAAGCCCAAAAGCTAGCTGACTTGCAAAATAACCGGCTGCAACTTGCCAAATACTTAGTGGAGCAGCACGACAAAAAAGCTGCTTTTCAATCTAGCCTTCACGAAGACAGCAGCGGATTAGAAGACGAAGCAGATGAAAAAGCCCAGCGCAACGAATCCCGGTTAATATCAATTTTGAGGAACGACAAACTCGGTCAACTCCTCGACTTTCCCAAAGTCGTCGATTTCATGCAAGAACAACTGGCTAAAAAGTGGAAAGACTTAGCAATTAAGGGAGCAATTCATCATGGTTCAGCAATGGCTCAACCTTGTGAAAACCTCAAGCCCGGTACAATTGTTGCCCCCCACTTGCGACACGGCACAGAAGTCATCGTTACCCGATACCCCATCGTCAGTAAAGATAACATCCGCCGCTACACAGTAGACAACAAAAGCCAGCCTGAATTAACGCAGTACAAAGGGTGCGTTTTCATTCGCTCCGACCAAGCCATGCAGCATCATCAATGCGATTTTGACGGCGACCAACTGGTAGTTACGCCTGCTTCCCGAATGCCGAATATCGCCTCTGAAACCAGGCACGCTAATCAAGAGAATGAGTACGATGCAGTTGAGAAGCGAGAGAAAGTTGACTACAATAAAGCTACCGATAGTAATGGCGATCGCAAGTATACCAAATTGCGGCAAATTGCCGTAGCCATCGCCCAAAATAAAATCGGCTGGGTGGCTACCTTAATCGGGAGAGTGCAATCGTCAGCAGCAGAACCGGGACAGCCAGAAAGTTTATTCAATCAACAGAAGCGGCAGCTTCTTGGAAAGCTATTTGATGCCCTGCAAATTGAAGTGGACAGTCCCAAAAGTGCTACTCGCACCGAAGACCACCACCCCACCTTATTGTCCAAGGCTAAGCAGTGGTCAGAACAGCACCCAAGCTACCTATTTGATTACAAAGACGACCCCAGGCTTTACAAAACCGTGCCATTACCTATAGGAGACGGCACCGCTATCAATTGCATTGCTAGGGAGGCTGTTAATCCAGAGTGGGAACCGACTCGTCTAAAAAGCCGCCACCGCGACGAATTTCGCTACCTGTTTGAGTCTCCTTCTGATTTAGATGAACGAGAAAAATGGGAGAAATATTATGTCAGGTGGGCGCAAGATATTAAGGAACGCTATCGAGAAAGGATGGGTGAAATTCACTTGGAGTGCGGCGGCGATTCTAAGGCAATTAAAGAAGCCGTCAGCAAGTTATACGAGAGCTTAAGAGCCGATGTAACTGAAGCTTGGACTGACCCTAAAGAACGGTTTTTAGCTGCTAGTGCGATGTGGCACGTCGAAACCGCAAATCCCAACTTAGAAGTTCCTCGCAAAGCTTGTAAGGAACTTTCTCGCCAACTGCTGATTGAATTCAACCTTGAACCTGAGTACGAGCGACTGCACGAAGCAATGCCAAAAGACACTTACGTTCTGAGCGTCCCTTTCGAGGAATTTGAACGGGACGGCAGCAATAAGACTGTCATGGATAAGAAGCGACAGCCAGTTGGCAAAGACTTAGCTGGACATTGGAAAGAATTGTTAGACAGCAAAGGCATTAAATATGAAGCAACTTTGCATCCGAGCCTGCCAATGGTCAATTTTGCCTTAATTGAACCCAGCGAAAAACTGGTGGGAATTCTTGAGAAAAAGTTTTGCGAAAATGTCAACGACATCGACAGTTTAGACTTAACCTACCGCGATGGTCTTGGTCGCACCAAAGATGTCAGTTCACGTATTGTAGCTCCTGCTGATTATACTTGGCTTGAGTCCCAAAACCAAACACCTAAAGCAGCATTGGTTCTCAATTTGTTTACAGATGAAATTTGCCAGCAATTGCAAACCTTTCAGTTTGACAGAGCTGAACTGATTGGACAGAAGTACAATGACTTGAAAGATGTTGACTTTAGTAGTCCCAAATGGAGGCAGAAAACATTGACTTTTGAGGTGGGTTCTGTTAGCGGTACCGATTCAAGGCGCGACGGCAGCCCTATTGTCCTCCTTGACGGACAAGAATTAGCTATGTTCTCTGCTAATTCACCTAAATTGCCGATCGGCACTACCTTTGAGGCCACTATTGAACCCTCGCCTAAAGGCAGCGCTCTGATCTTAAACATCAACCCTAGCTCTGTGCAACTAATTGAATCAGTTGAGGAACTTTCAGAAGTCGCGCCAACCCCTTGTCAAGACCGATCGCTATCCGTATCGCCAACTCCTTGTCAAGAGCGACCGCTTGTATCGCCAACCCCTACCCAAAAGCGATCGCAATCCGTACCGCCAACCCCTACCCAAAACAAACCGCCATCTCAACCCGAAAACATTGCTGCCAGCCCCGCCCACCTCTCACAATTGCTGAAAGATGCGATTTCTGAAGCATATAACCAAACTGGAGAAACTAAAATCCCTGTGGGGAACTGGACAGCTTTTATTAGCCAATCTCGCAATAATGTTAGGTGTTTAGTCAGAGATAAAGCTGATAATCCGGTCTTGGCTGCTGACTTGAAAACAGGTCAAATCATTAAGAAACTTTCTGAAAACAGCAGCTCTCAGTTTATCAAATACCTCAAAGAAGTTGATGCTGAATTAGCTTCTACATCTTCACCAAAAAGAGATGCAGATACACAACTTTAACATCAACTACCCTACATCTAAGACCGGGTAAGTGTGAACGCCAAGAAAGCTCGTTGACCGAACAGTTAGTTTTTTAGCGAGTTCCAAACAGGAACTATTTATTAGTAGACGACAATTCCCCCTCCGATTGGAGGGGGTCACTTTAACTCCCCAAAACCGCTCTTCCGAGTGAAGTCAGTAGCCATACTGCTCGAATTTCATGGGAAATATCCACTCACGCCGCCACAAAGATTATGGCTACAAAAACAGCATACCGAAGCCGAAGCCAGGGAAACTACATCACCCCTAACACAGCGGAGGGCAAGAAAATCCTCAACTACCTAAGAAATCGCTGCGAGAAAGCTTTAGATTACTGCCTGGACAACGGACTCACCAGCGTAGAAGATTTTGCCGATGCAATTGAAGAACTAACGGAAGCAGACGGCAAACCTGGCATTAGCGTGGAGGTCAAGCACAACGGACTCGTCCTCAGTTTGAGCGATCGACCTGAGTACGGCTCTACCACAGGAAAATACATGATGGAACACTTGGGAGAGCCGGACGACAACCGATTTACTAAAACAGGAATTGAAGCATTACTCGATTCGCCTCGAACTAAAACAAGGTCTAAAAAAGACAATTTACTAGATGAATTGGATGATGAGCCACCCTCCCCCAAGTCTAAATCTAAAGTTGCAACTAAGTCTAAAAAAGACGATTTACTAGATGAATTAGAGGATGAGCAACCCTCGCGTCGATCGAAATCTCAAACGGCCAACAAGTCTCCAAAAGACGATTTGCTAGAGGACTTAGAAGATGATGAACCCTCGCACAAATCGAAATCTAAAGCCAATATCAAATCAAAAAAAGATGAAATAGAAAATTCGGATGACGACGAGCCATCACCCAACTCTCAAACCAAAAGAAGACCCCGAAAAGATGACGTAGAGGAGTTAGAGTCGGAAGAACCACTGGTTAAATCTAAAGCCTTAAGCCGCTCTCCGAGAGATGAGCTAAGTGAGTTAGATGAGTTTGAATTCAAAGAACCTCAACCTAAAGCTAAGCCTCAAACTAAAAGCCACCTTCAAAACTCTGAGCGAGAAGATTTGGAAGACGAAGAATTATCAGCTAAATCCCAAGCCAAAAGAAAACTTCAGACAGATGAAGCGGTAGAAGTTGCTGAATCCTTAGCACGCACACCTTCAAAAACCCGAACGAGCCAACAGCGACCTCAAGGCAAAAAATCAAACGACCAGAACATCGATAGTATCCTCGATGCTGCTGTACAAGTTAGTGGTAGAACAGCCATTTCTGGAAATGAGGTAGAAGGTACAACTGTCAGCGGTATGAGCGGTCAAGTTGCAGTTCTCGCTACTCTGATTGGCAAAAAAGCAGCTTCTCAAATTATAGAAGCTGCTCTTGGGGCTGGAAAAGAGCGCCAAGTTGCCGGTATTGTCAAAAGGCTCCAAGCTCAAAGCCAGCGGGCTGACTCGCTCTCCCAGCGAGTTACCAACTTGGTTGAAGCGGATTCAGTTGCAGATGCAATGGTCGAATCCGAAGCTTTACCGATAGCTGAACCGGAGCCAGAACCGGAACAAAACATCTTACCTGAACCGGATGCCGAATTTGTGTCAACACCCGGTATGCTCTTAGCTAAAGCTGTTAGCAAAGTTCACGGAAAAGTTGATAAAATTTCCGGCAGTGTGAGAGACAACACTTCTGAAAAAACGGCTGCTATTAAGATTGACACAGAGGCGAGTTTTGAAGAACAACTCGTACAAATAAATGAAGCACTCAACCGACTTGAAAAGCGACTCGATACCCTAGAAGAGCGAATAGAAGCTTTAGAGAACAAACTTTCTCTTCAAAAAAGCGAGACAGGCGTTCAAGCTGGCGATGCAAAATTAGAACCGCCCGAAAGCTCGACTCCATCCCTCAGCGACCAATTCGTACAAAACGGAACAGAAATAGGTGAAACAATTTCATTAGAATCAACAATCCCAGCTAGCAGCGCTAACGCTACTGCTAAAAAAATCACTGTGACAGCCCAAAATCTTACTCAGGACTCCCAACTTGCAGCAACACTGGCAAAAATTTACAGCCTAGCTGAAGAAGAAGCAAATGCGGAAGGCATTGCATTAGAAGACGGCGTAGATTTTGGACAAGCCAAACTTTATGTAACAAATTTTGACTCCTCTACCGCTGTCAGCTTAAAAACTAAGGAAGGCGAGGAACTGTTTTCAGCAGTACAGGATAAAACTGGAGAATGGGAAGTTACAAACGACTTCCTGAAACCTGAAGAAAAAGAAGAACTCGACCGTTTAAAGATTTTTCAACAAGCTCTCAACCAAGAACGTCTAGCTGAAATGGTAAAGAGAAGCGGTCAGGATGAAGTGAGCTTTACCGATTCCCAGGGCTCGCGCCTCGACTTTGAAGTCGAATTCAGCGATAAATCCAAGTCGAAGGGTACTGTCAAAGGCTTTAACTCTCACAGCGAGATAGTTTTTGAGGCCAGCCTCCAAAAAGGTAATCTTGAGGTACTTCTGTGCGACATTCCACCAGAAGTAGTTGAAAATCTCCTCTCCCAACAGCAACTTGCTCCAAACCAGAACTCCAACAAGCAGGAAGCGAGAAAAACTGAGACCGAAATGGAAATTTGAAATAACTTTTTTCACTTGCACCCTCCATTTGGAGGGGGTCACTCTCACTGTATAAAATCACCTTTTTTGGCGATTTTGCAGGGATTAGATGCAACTTAAATTAGCATTAAAGCACTAAATTAATCGAGATAGTGACATGGCTACTTACTTAGACCAAACAAGAAATGAACGAAACCGCAACTCATTATCACGCTGGTTAAAACAACAGAAAATCAAACTGGGCGACCTTCCATTCCTCGGCATTTGCCTAGCCTCACTCATCTACTTCAGCATTCATGACCCGCTCTTAATTGCGACTTTAGGCTGCTCCAGCATTGTGTTTTTGAGTTTATGGCATCTCACTAGAGCTATTCCCATTGTAGAGCGATACATAGGCTGCAAAATTCGTTTTTGGCACATTGCCACTGCCATTATCACCTCTACTGCGCTTTGCTCCGTACTCGATTCCCCAGCCAACGCCCTCTTCCTCTCCGGCTTAGAAGAATTTATGCAAGAACTCGCAGAAGGAGCCTCTTCAGCAGGAGGCGAAGCTATTGATACCGAAGTCATCGAACTGATTTTCAACTTAATTCGCGGAGCATTTCTTTTGTTAGTAGCAGCCGCTTCTCTTTTCGCCTACAACCAAGCACAACAAGGTAATGACTGGAGACCAATTGTTACCCAAGTTGCCTTAGCCTTTGCCATTGTAATTGCCGTTGACGTAATAACTTTTCTGTTCGTTGGCAATGGCGGAGGTGGAGGAGCTTAGGGAAGAATGGGAGAGTGGGAGAGGGGGAGAGGGGGAGAAGTTTGAAAACTTGCAACAACCCGATAAAAACTAGAGGGCTTCAACATCTAACATATACTCACCCAATTGAATAGAAATGAGGGATTATGTAACTGCAATCTACCTAAAAATTCAAACAGCTTGCTGTTTACTGCACACCTCTAATCTCCCACTCTTTCACTCTTCCCCTCCCCCACTCTCCCCCCCTCTCCTCCTCTCCCTCTCTCCCCCACTCCCCACTCCCCCACTCTCCCACTCTTTCGTTCACCGACTCTTAGTATGGTTTTTTGACACTGGAAGGAGCCACATAGAAGGGTTATTAATCATGTTGACCAGTGTACCCAGTATTTGATTGTAATGTTGATACAGCTCTCTACCAACCTGAACATCCAAGTAATTGCATTTAACAGCGAATTCAATCCAAGTTTGAGTTTCAGCAGCTTCAGCTTCAGAATCACTTAATTTGGATACAAAAGCTCCTTCATAACGCCGTTTACGCCATGCCTCAGACAAATTGGCACAAACAGAACGCGAAGACCGACGAATTTGATCTGTCAATGAATATCGTTCCTCAATAGGAAACTTTTTAGAGAGTTCAAAAATCTGCATAGCCACATCTAATGCAAGCTGATACACTTCTAAATCTCGGTGGGATTGAATTGGTTTTCTGTTCATTTCAAGCTCTAATTTCTTAACTCCGCTTTCTATTATCCCCTCTCCCACTCTCCCACTCTCCCCCTCTCCGAATCTCCCACTCTCCCCCTCTCCCCCTCCCCCACTCTCCCCCTCCTCTTTCCCTCCCCCTATTACCATGCTTAAAGACCCAGATAAAGACTTTATTTCCGTCAATAAGATTCTCGGCAAACAAGCCAGCATCGGCATCATCCCAGCGGAACAGCTAATTCCCTGGATGCTAATCACTGTAATTTCCTACATCCTCACCAACGGCCTATTCAGCTTAGGAATGCCTTGGTTTTTCATCACTACTTTCTGGCTAATTGTAAGCTGGTGGCTCCTGACAGGTAACAAACCTCACCTTTTTGTAGACAGGTTTAGACCTCCGCCGGGCAATGAGTGGTACAACGGCAATCTTTTATACCTTTCTCCCGTTCCCCAATACCGACCAAACCCGATTCGCCACCGAATCAGCGATTCACAAGTCCGAGTCAAACTTAAACCCAAACTTGCTCCCAATCAACAAGGAGGTAACAGCCGACTTATGCCATTCCAAAACTACCAAAACCTCCTGTGTTTAGTCACTATCAAAAAGGATGGTCGAGAAGTTTCGGGTTACTTACTGAATGAAGGCAGTCAATACCAAATTGTATTCGGATTCGAGACGGCTGGCTTTCACAACATTCTCTACCGTCATGAAGTAAACAATGCAGCTACCGCCTTAGAAGAAGGGCTAAAAGACATTCCCCCAGGTGAAAAAATGACCTTTCATACCGGCTGCTACAGCAGCGATTGCCTTCGCCAGCAACAGTTAACTGAATTGGCTGACAACTGTCACCTCAAACCCATTTCTGTACTCGTTCGTAACGAACAGAAACGCATTCAAGAACTCAACTTAGCAGGCACCAGACAACTGTGGAACCAAACTATTTTCTGCACTTGGACATTCAACGCTCAATCTGGCTCCAAATCCAACGACCCTCTGAGTAAATTCATCAATGGAATTATCAACACAGCCAACAGCATTGCTGCACAATTTACAGGCAACCAGCGCATCTACTCTGAACGCTTTTACAAACAACTGCTGCTCGACGCTTTCGAGCAAGGCTATATCCGGTGGGAACTCTTGCTAAACACCAAAATCGGACTGGAAATTCAACCCATGAATGCCCAAGCATTGTGGGGATGGCTGTGGCAAAAATTCAACAGCGCACCCGTACCCCCTATTCCCCAACTTCTCACCTTAAAAGAAACCGCGTCGGACTACAAACTAACCGAAACCCTCAACAGTCACAAACACGCCTGCACCATTTTAATTGAAGGTATGAGCGGCCGTTCGAGCTGCCCAGAACACAGAAAAGCTAGCTCACGCATTTTGCTCCCCGGCAGAAACGCAGAATGCGGTGTGCTAACAATGGAAGAGGGCCCCGGCGGCTGGCTCAATACCAGAGAGCAACTGCAATGGCTCTGGAAAATTATGAGCAACAGCTACGTCCGCGATACTGAAGCCGTTGTCGAAATTAGCGCCGCTCCCAACTTTATTATTCAAGACAACTTAGCAAGGCAAGCTAAACAATCAAAAAGTGCCAAAAAACGCGCTTTAGAAAAAGGTCAAGGTCGCGATGTAGGAGCAGAAGTCAAACAGGAAGAATCCTTTGAAGCCCAGAAAAAAATGTACAAAGGTGCAAGAGCAATTCACGCTGCTGTCACCTTCTTAGTCTACCGACCAACCCCGGAGCAACTAACACACGCTTCCCAAATGCTCTCCCACAGCTTCGGCTCTGCCAAGGTATTAAGAGAGCGCAACATTGCTTGGCAACTGTGGCTAGAAACTTTGCCCATTACTGTAAGCTGGCTGCTGCATAGCAGTTCGCTAATTAACGAACGCCGCCTCACCTTAGACACCGAAACTGTCCCCGGTATTTTGCCCTTAACTGCTGTAAGGGACATCGACTCAAAAGGAGTTGAATTCATCACCAAAGGCGGCAAACCCGTGTACGTTGACCTCATGCACAACCAAACCAGCCGCGCCGTTATAACAGGCGAGTCTGGTTCCGGTAAAAGTGTTTTGGGATGGCGATTTGCAGCCGATGCAATAGCCGCTAATATCCCAGTAGTCGGTATGGACATCTCAGCAGGAAGCGGCAGCACCTTTGAGACCGCAGTGAAACTGTTAGGCGACGACGGTGCGTACTACGACATCACCTCTGGAAGCTCAAATCTACTCGAAATACCCGATTTGAGACGCTTTGATAGAGAAGAACGATCGCGCCGACTAGACCAATGGAAAGAGTTTATCAGAAAAGCGCTGACTATTATCAGCATGGGTAAAGTCCGCGACCCAAAATTAGCGCAGCGAGTCGATGCCATGTTGCTGCTAACTCTGAAAAAATTTCTGGAAGACCCAGACATTATCGAGCGCTACAATACGGCATTTGAAAAAGGCTGGAAATCGACCGCGTGGCAAGAAATGCCAACCCTCACAAACCTCCTGAAATTCTGCACAAAAGAGCAACTAAACCTACAAAACTTTACCGACTTCGACCGCATTGCCATCAACCAAATTATCACTCAATGCAACGCATTACTAGCCTCACCTTTAGGGAAAGCAATTGGCAGACCGAGTACATTTTCACCCGAACCCGCTGTTAAGTTTTTTGCCCTTAGCGGTTTGGGTAACGAACAAGACCAGTATTTAATGGCCATTAACGCCCACGCTGCTTGCATCCGCAACGCACTTTCTCACCCTAAAAGCCTATTTATCGGAGACGAACTTTCGATTTTGTTTAAAAAAGACGGATTTGCTGAAGTAGTAGGCGAACTCTGTGCAGTGGGTAGAAAGAATGGCATTTCAGTGCTCTTGCTAGCCCAAGATATCGACAGTATTTGCGATTGTAGTGCGGGAACTATGATTATGCAAAACATGGTGTATCGAATTACCGGAAGATTGACATCAAACGGAGCCACTTCTTGGATTAAACGTTTGGCATATCCGGCTGAAATTATTAGCCAAAATGCCACAGAAGCTTTCCTTCCCAGAGCTGCCGACCTTTATTCCAATTGGCTAATTGAAAAAGGAGGTCGTTTCTGGCAAAGCCGATACTATCCAGGCGAAATGATATTAGCAAGTGTGGCTAACAATCAAGCTGAATTGATGGCTCGCGCACGAGTGATGGCTCAATATCCCAATACGTTAAAAGGCCAACTGCTAGCACTCAAACAATTTGCCTCTGAATATGTACAAGCCGTTAAAGAAGGGCGTTCATTAGCCAATATTGGCAAGAATGCAGTCACTGATATCAATGGACACAAATCCCCTCAAGACCTTATTGCTAGCTAGACGGAGAAAAGCCGATGAAATCACCGAAGTTTGTTGTCAAACTTGCCCTCAGTATTCCTGCAATTTGGCTGAGCTTAATACTAAATTCTGTTGAAGCAAAAGCTCAAACCTCTGACAGCAATCCGACTGCAACACAGCTTCCCAGCTTAAACAATCCTAACAGCAGCACTTTCAACCGCTCCAGCTTCACAGTTCCCAATCAACAAATAGAAAGCCAAATCCAACAATCAGCTAATAACTTCTTGAGCAACCCGAAAGAAATAGGAGGTATAGAAAACACAATTAGCGACATAACAGGCGAAATTTCAGATACCATCTCCACCATCTCCGACAGCATCTCAGGCATCTGGGACAATTTGTTAAATAAAGTCGAAAAATTTAGCAGTGAAATAGAGTCAACCCTCTCTTCATTTCTGGGAGAATTGAAAGTTCCAGACCTAAAAGAAGCAGTTAAAAGCATAATGGACGGCAACACCTCCGAAAGCGAAGGGACAAAACTATCCGCTGCTTTAGAGAAGAGACCACAAGATTCTTACAGCCTCAAAGAGAATACCGCAGAACTCGCAGAAAGAGAAAGTGCTGTCAGTGAAGCCAATAAAGCCACTCTCAGTAAAGAAGCTCAACAAAAGCAAGCTCAGATGAAAGAAATTGTCCAGCAAAACGTAGAGCAAACTAATCGCGAGAGCCAAAATTCAATGGAATTGGGTGCTGATTCAGAAGGTCAAGATGTCACCCAGAACATTATGAGAAATATATCTCAACAAAGTGCGATCGCAGCTAAGCAAGCAGCCTTATCAGCAGAAAATCAAAGTGCTTTAGTCATGCAGGGCCAGCAAGCTCAAATCGATCGCAGTTTTGCCAACATTCTCAACGCTCAACAAGCTGAAGAACTCAACGAAATTACCACAGCCCAGAGACGGCAAGATGCTGCGGCGGCTACCGCTTCTTCTACTCAAGCCGGACTGTTCCAAATGCCGGGAGGCATCACCTTGGGTGAATAAGGGGAGGGGGAAGGGGAAGGGGAAGGGGGAGGAAGGATAAACTTTCGCTTTTTTGAGTTGCACCTTCTTCTGTCACTTATCAAAGTGTAAATAATCAGCTCCCCAATGTAGAAAATGACGCGATTTTCCCCAAATTTTTCTACCCTTCCCCTTCCCCTTCCCCCTCCCCCTCTCTTCCCCCTTCCTCAACTCCGAAACTACCACTAATTAGTAGCGAGCAAAGCTAATAATAACCTGGTTTTTCCTTCCCCTTCCCCTTCCCCCTCCCCCTCTCTCCCTCTCCTTCCCCTTCCCCTTTCCCCTCCCCTTCTCTTAACCTTCCCCTTCCCCTTCCCCCTCCCCTTCCAAAGATGCTGACACAACTAATCGCCCAAACTAGCACAGCAGGACAAGCCCTGGACACTCTCTCTGATGCCATAGAAGTCTCTCAAAAAACCGTCGAATCGTGGAATTTAGTTTGGTTTAACACCTTCAACACTCAAGAATCCTCTCTCTGGATTGCCTTAGTCAAACTAGGACTAATTCTGGCGGGAATATCTGTTACTTACCTCGCTGTCACCAGTGGCAAAGAAATCATCGAAAAACAGTCTTGGTCAGAGCTAGTAGCCATGTTTATCTGGCCACTCGTAATTGTAGTATTTCTCAGCAACAACGGTAAAGTCTTAGCTGAAAGCGTCAAATTCATCAAAGCTGTAGGCAGCACTCAAGTTCAAGAAATTATGAAAATTCAAGTCGGAGAAATGACCTTCAGAACTGCCCTGAGCGACGTTAACCTCACCAGTGCTGGCAAAGAAGAAATCGAAAAACTCTACAGCGAATGTCAGGGCAAAGTTGGATCAGCT
Organism: Microcoleus sp. B5-D4; assembly: GCF_036705145.1. Taxonomy (NCBI): domain Bacteria; kingdom Bacillati; phylum Cyanobacteriota; class Cyanophyceae; order Oscillatoriales; family Microcoleaceae; genus Microcoleus; species Microcoleus sp. B5-D4. The sequence continues at coordinate 21,128 of NZ_JAUBTV010000061.1, forward strand.
TTAGTGGAATGTTGGAACAGCAAAAAACAGCCAGCTCAACAAATCCTCCAGGCAGCCGAACAGCAAAATGGAGGACCTCTCAAAAGCTTGCAGCGATTTGTCGAAAACTTAGGCAATGTTGCCAATCTTCAGGATATAGGAAATGGCGATTTTGCAGGACAAGTTTTTAGGTCTACTGTCTTGCCCATCATTCGCTTAATTCTTAGATCAGTACAGTGGGCATTTGTCAATATTTTAGAAGCAGCATTGTTGCTAACAGCTCTATTCGGACCTCTGGCAATGGGCTTGTCGCTGCTGCCGCTGCAAGGAAAACCAATCTGGGCTTGGCTAATAGGATTTATGTCGTTATTTGGAGTGCAATTGGGGTACAACATCGTCGTTGGATTAGTCGCTGTAGTGATTGTCAAGTCCGATGCAGAGTTAGTTACAGATATCGCCTTTTTATTCTTTTTAGCTGTGTTTTCTCCCGTTCTAGCCGTGTTAATAGCCAAGGGTGGAGGAACTGCTTTGTACAGTGCGATCGCCAATAGCACCAAACAGCTTACAGATATTGCCAGTAACGCGATCGGCGTTATTGCCGGAAAACTAATCTAGGGGAAGGAAATTCCGATAGCTTTTTCTTCACCGCACCGAGTTGTTACTCACTACTCAAACCCAGTTTCCCAATCCATTCCCTCCCTATCTCCCTATTCTCTATCCCCATGTCGCCATCCCCTTCGATAATATGAAATTTCCACAATCACAACCCTTACTCCCTGAATCTAAAAACACCTTAGCCTTGTGCTTTGTCCTGCTAACAAGCTTTGTTTTCCTTCTGACAATTGCTGTTTTAGTTAACACAGTCAGTTTGAGAGCCTTATCTCAAAGAAAAGTTACCTTTGTCCAGTTAAAAGACGGAACCGCAGCACGAATTGCAGAACAAGATGAACTGTACAGAGAGCCGAAAATCATCCAAAATTTTGTATCCAGTTGGGTAAATTTAACCTGGGCTTGGTCAGGCAAAATTCCCGGCACAAATGACCCAGACCCCGGCATTAAAGTTAAAGGTTCCCAAGTTCCTACAACTGCTTGGATGGGTTCCTTGATGATGGAATCAGAGTTTGGTAAAGCTTCCCTGGTCGAACTTGCCAAACTCGTTCCCAACACCATCTATTCAGGAAAAACCCGCTCTGGAGTCTATATCTCTCACATCTCAGAACCCAGAGAAATAAAAAGAGGAGTTTGGGAAATAGATGTAATTGCTACTCGCGTCGTGCTGGAACAAGGCATTGGAGAAAGCCGAGAACAGTTTAATCGAACCTTCACCGTCAAAGCCGTAGAAATTCCCAAATCGCCTCTCAAAGAAAACGCTAATGAATTAGAGAAGACTATTCACTCTTTGAGAGCAGCCGGATTAGAAATTTCCCGAATTGTCGAATTCAAAGCATAGAAGAGGAAAGAGACATGGAAAGGGGACGAACCGGCAAGTGGGTAAATTTAAAAACCTACCGTAACAACTAAATAATTTAAACATTTAGTATGTTTCATCCCTTTGCTTGAAGTCTTCTCTCTTTGCTTTTTTATGTACAGTTAAACACAACACCTTCAACTCTAAAGCCATGATTAACAAAAGAAATGGATTAACCGAAAATCCCATTAATACCACTCCTGATAATAGTACCACTACAGCCAATATGAATCATACAACTGCATCAAGTGAATATACCCCTAATAATGATGACGATAACATCAATTCCCCTATTTCCCCTTCTCCAAACCCTTCCCCTTCTGACGATGATATTGATGAAAACTTCATTGCTAATTTCGACCCCAATGCACCCCTAACACTTGAAACTCAATATCAACTCGCTCAAGATGAGGAAAGCCCACTGCCCCCGCCTGTTTCCGAAAGAGGCGTTCCTAGAGCAGTGACAATACTGCTATTGACTGGTGGAATACTATTGCTAGGACTGCTGATTTGGCAATTTATCAAGCCTAAATCACCTCGCGAAGCTATCGCACAATCAACACCAAAAGAAAGCTCTTCTTCCACCATTAAAGATGAAAAACCGGAGTTGCTGGCTAAATTAGCTTACCAAGACCAACAAAAACTGTTAGCCGAAAAACCGCAAAAAACCGCAAAACCCAAAACAGAACCGTCGCCCAAACCGTCAAGAGCCCCGCTTTCTCCTCGAACTCCGCGTCTAGTCGCTACCCGGAGCGCTGCACCGCCACCTACTCCTCTACGCGAACCCCTACCCGCACCCCGAACAGTAGTGCGGACGGTAACAGTACCCGCACCCATACCGCAAAGAACACCCGCGCCCCCACCAGCCCCCATACCCAAACCGTTAATACCCCCACCTTTAATTCCAACTCCAACAGAAGAAAAAATCGACCCGTTTGAGCGGTGGAACCAACTCGCCCAACTCGGACAAATTAGGGGAAATTTTGACCCTAACCGAATAGCGAATGCCGTGAGTGCAACACCAAGCACTCCAGCGACAACAAGTGCTACCGCCGCCGCTCTGACAAAGCCAGCTCCAACAACTGAATTCCTAACAGTCAATATCGGCAACCAAAAGTCGCAACCCTCATACGTTTCTTTCGAGCAAATCCCAGAAAAACTATATAGCCACCCAAATAACGCCAGCGGGGAAAGGCTACACCCAGAGTTTCCTTATGGAGGGGACAGCCTCGAAACCACCGACAACTCCCAAAACCCCACTAACCAATTAACTCCGGCTCCCCTTTCCCCCCAAATAAGTTCCGATTCTACCGATAACCCAATCGAGACGGAGGCTCGACTGAGCGCTCGTCCAACGTCCTTGCCCGCCGATACAGAATTTCAAACCCTTTCCCCAGAAACTGCTCCAGAGGCTTCTGCCTTAACAAATTCCCCAACCCTAGAACAAGTAAATTCCCCAGGGGCAAAAGGCATTCTCAACCGCACGCCCCAAACAGCTCAGGTTCCCCTTGGAACCACAGCCAACGGCGTAGTTTCGGTTCCCCTGCTGTGGGATGAAGGCTCAGGCAAACAGCTTTACGACAAATTTGCCGTCACCCTCACAGCCGACTTCACGGCAACTGACGGCTCTATTGCTTTTCGGAAGGGCACGGTTGTCATTGCCAAAGCCAGCACCGTCAGCAAGACCAATCGCATGGTACAAGCTACTGCTGTGGCGCTCGTCTACTCTGATAGAAACGGTCAGATTAAACAGCAGCCCATTCCAGAAGGCGCAATTTTGATTGCAGGAGAGGGCGGGCGGCCGCTGATTGCTTCAGGCTACTTCGACCCTGGTTCAGATATTGCCGGACAGGATATCCTCACCGCAGTGCTGTCGGGAGTTGGACGAGTCGGTCAAGTGTTCGCAGAGCCTAAAGTCAGGAGTTCTAGCAGTATGAGCGGTAGGTTTGGCAGCAGTATAACCACCGTTGAAAGTCGAGACCCGCAAATTTGGTCAGCCGTCCTCGATGGCTTCTTCAGCCCCTTAGCAAAACGGATGGAAAGCCGCTCCGATAGAGCAACTGAAGAACTTTTAAACCGCCCTAATGTAGCTGTGGTTAATAAAGGAACCCCGGTTTCTATTACTGTTAACAGCTTTCTCAACATTTACCGTTGACCGAGCCGTCGGTAAACTGTTAAGTCGCATTGGGGCGACTGCGATTAGTAAAGAAAATTCCCGTTTCTACTGTCAACAATTTTCTCAACATCAACCGATAACTGCCATGACGAATCGCATCCAATCCCCAAGAATGCTTTCCCTCGGAGGGCTTTTGTTCACAGCAGTGTTCGCTACTGCAAGCTACCCCGACTGTGCTTTTGCTCAATCAAGAGTAACAGGCTATCAAACTGTGGGTCGAGATATTGCCGTCAATAGTGCTCACGATATTTTAGTCTATCCCGGTCGCGCGAGTGCGATCGACTTCAGCTCAACCGACGAAGCTCTCGCCTACGTTTTAATTGCCGACCCCTCAAAAATAGTTTTCAGCACCGATGCACAGTTGGCAAGCGGCAAAGCCAAAACTGTTTTCTTGCGTCCCATTCAAGCGCTCAATTTTCCGGGAGCTACCACAGCTACCATCACTAACCTTTCAATCAAAACTGTAGATTCAAAAGGGAAACAGCGACTTTACAACTTCAACATCGTTCCTACCAACAAAGAACCAGAACACTTAGGAATTCGCATCGCTCCCGTCACGCCAAGAATGGAGCCGACTGTGAACGTTGATAGAGGTCGCGCCCCCGCTGCATCAGATGTTGAAAAAGGATTGCTGATTGCCATTCAAAAAGGCTACACAGCAGCCAACGACCCAGTAGTCTACAGCGTGCGACAATTTTTAGCTCTGGTAAGAAATCAGAATCTATCGGCGGCCGATGCTGCTGCACGAGCCGGAGTAGACTTGTCTGTGATTGTCGAGCTGAGCCGCATTGCACGAGAAGAATTCAACTACCCTGGAACAAGATTTCAACAGCGACAACCGCCAACAGCCCGAACTACTCGGCTTCTTAAAAGTCGCTCTGCTTTTTGATTGGAGCCGGAGCTGCGGGAATAGGTAACGGGAATGGGGAGAGGGGGAGAGTGGGAGAGTGGGAGAGGGAGAGAGTGAGAGAGTGGGAGATTAGAGGTGTGCAGTAAACAGCAAGCTGTTTGAATTTTCAGGTAGATTGCAGTTACATAATCCCTCATTTCTATTCAATTGGGTGAGTATATGTTAGATGTTGAAGCCCTCTAGTTTTTATCGGGTTGTTGCAAGTTTTCAAACTTCTCCCACTCTCCCACTCTCCCACTCCCTCTCTCTCCCTCTCTCCCCCTCTCCCTCTCTCTCCCTCTCTCCCTCTCTCCCCCTCTCCCTCTCTCCCTCTCTCCCCACTCCCTTTTTTCAACCAATGTTCCGCCCAAAAAGCTCTGTTCAAAAAAAGTCTGCCCTCCCGCTGCGCGTTGTGCTTACAGTCCCCAACGCTCTCCTAATTTCAACCTTACTAGCTCTAACGGGATGGCTTTCTTTTCAAACAGGGCGGCAGACAATGAATGACTTAGTTGCACAGCTATTGGGAGAAGTAACGAGCCGCATCTCTGACCGCCTTGACAACTACTTAAAAGAAGGGGTTGGGGTTGGGGAAGGAGAAGGGACTTATAATAAAATGCAAACTGGTTCGGTGAACCAACTTTCCCCAAGTCAAACAGCCGGAGTCACAATCAAACCAAATGGGAAAAGAAATGGGTCAGACTCTGCAAAAACAATATTCCGTCAACAAAAAACAAATTCTGCTTTTTCTACCCCAACCTCAAAATTCAACTTGCACGATTTCCACATCAGCCCTAACTGTCAAGCCTTTATCTTAGACCGTTCGGGACATTTAGTTGCTTGGAACGAGGTAACTGAACCAAAACCGTCTATTTCTGTTGACGGACTGCAGCGAGAAAGCGCCCAAGCTCTGCAACAAAAAGTAATCCAGCTTTCAACAGAGTATTTGCTTAAACATTATGGCAGCCTCGCTGCTATTAACAGCAGCCAAAATCTTAACTTTACTGCCAGCAACTCACTATACTGGCTGCAAGTCAGACCTTTTGAAAACTCGAAAGGCTTAAATTGGCTGATTGTGGCAGTTGTACCCGAAACCGACTTCACGAGCAAAGTTCAGGCCAACACCCGCAACACTATTTTGCTCGTGCTGCTGGCTTTGGTTCTTTCTATCTGCCTTTTGCTGTCCATTTCCCTAAGAATAGAACAACGGCTGCAGCGGTTAATTTCGGCAACACAGGCGATAGCTGGTGGCGACTTCGACTCAACAGTTTCAGGTAGTGGCGTTGCCGAACTCGAAGCCCTAGCCTGTGCTTTCGAGCGCATGAATTCCCAGTTAAAAGCATCTCGCCAGCGGTTAGAAGAATATTCGGGCGATTTAAAGCGGCAAGTTGCACAGAAAACAAAGGAACTAAAACAAGCTAAAATTGCAGCCGAAAGTGCCAATCGCGCTAAAAGTACCTTTCTGGCGAATATGAGCCACGAATTGAGAACGCCTCTGAATGCGATTATCGGCTTTGCCCATCTCCTTGTAAACTCTAAAAAAACTGCACCGGAACAGCAGTCGAGTTTAGATATTATCAATCGCAGCGGGGAGCATTTGTTGAAACTAATCAACGATATTTTGTCGCTGTCTAAGATTGAAGCTGGTCAAATTACCCTCGAATCAAATGCTTTTGACCTTTACAGTTTGCTCTCGGACATAGAACGGATGTTCCAACTCAAAACTCAGTCTAAAGGAGTGCAGCTTGTTTTTGAACTCCGGCAAGATGTACCGCAATACGTCCGAACTGATGAAAGCAAGCTGCGCCAAGTTTTGATTAATCTGTTGGGCAATGCTGTTAAATTTACTGAGACGGGTAGGGTGAAGCTGACTGTAAAATGCCTTCTGTCTATGGCTAAAAAACCGTTACCCCAATTCTTTCTTCTGTTTTCTGTGAAGGATACAGGCCCTGGTATTGCCCCTGAAGAGATTAGCCGTTTGTTCAAGCCGTTCGTGCAAACTGAAACTGGTAGGAAATCGCAAACGGGAACGGGCTTGGGATTGCCAATCAGTAGCTCTTTCGTCAAGCTGATGGGTGGCGAGATTAAGGTCAAAAGTTCTGTGGGGAAAGGTACGGTTTTTAGTTTTTACATTAAAGTCAGTCATGCAACACAGAGCGAAATTTATGACAGACTGCCGCAAAAACGAGTGAAGGGGTTGGCATCCAACCAACAAATATATCGCATTCTGGTAGCGGACGATGAGTCGGCAAATCGGTTGCTGCTAACTCAGATATTGAAGTCGGCTGGCTTTCTTGTGTGGTTCGCGGATAACGGAATTAAGGCTGTTAAATTGTGGCGAAAGTACAAGCCGCATTTAATTTGGATGGATTTGAGGATGCCTGCTCTAGACGGCTTTCAAGCTGCTCAAAAAATTAGAACTCTGCCTAACGGTTCTAACACTAAAATTATTGCTTTGAGCGCTAATGCTTTTGTTAAAACCCAGGAACTCGCCATGTCGAACGGCTTCGATGACTTTGTTGCCAAACCGTTCCGAGAAACAGTAATTTTTGAGAAGATGGCGCTTCATTTGGGTGTTCGCTATATCTATGAAGAGGAGTCGCCGAGGAAGTCCGAACAGGATGAGCACGTTGTGCAACTGACTCCTGAGTCGCTGTCTGTGTTGCCGAGAAAGTCGATTGAGAAGCTTTATAAAGCAGCCGCTTGTGGAGACGAGCAAGCGGTAAGGCTGTTGATTGAGCGAATTCCCCTGTCGCAGAAGTCTCTTGCTGCGGCTTTGACTAAATTAGTTGACAATATGAGCTTAGATATTATCAGCGATTTGACTCAGAATTGCATTTCGGCTGATTGTACGATCGCAAAATCCCAAGACTCTGTTCCAAGTTAACTTGGTGTTGAGAACCCGCACCTCATATATCGATATAGGTCGTTCAACCTTAGTCGCTCGCACCCTCCCCAAATTTTACTCAAAGTTAACTCGGTGTTGGTAGTTCCTACCTCATATATCAATATATGAAATTCAAAGAGTGCATTTCGGTATTTCAGGCGCTCGCACCATCCCACGATCGCGTTCAAAGTTAACTCTGTGCTTACAACCCGTACCTCAGATATCGATATATCACGTTCGGTATTTCAGGCGCTCACAGCATCCCAAGATTGTTCTCAAAATTAACTCGGTTTTGAGAGTCCATACCTCAAATATCGATATAGGTCGTTCAGCAGATTGTACGATCGCCAAATCCCAAAATTGTTCTCAAAGTTAACTCGATTTTGATAGTCCGTACCTCAGATATCGATATATGACGTTCCGTAGATCGCCAAGCATTAGGACGATTTTGTTCAGATGAGCACGATTTGACTGAGCAATGCCAATCGCAGGTAGAGCCGATCGAATCCGCCTACAACTCGCGCTCGCTTGATTGTTTACTTCATGCTATCGGTTCTACCTGTCTGTACGCAACGACGGATGCGGGTTCGATCCTCCGCAAGGAGCGCGGATTTGGTCTGGTTGGAATGTGGCAGCGGGTCGAGCAGATTGGCGCTCAGTTGGAGATTCAGAGCGAGCTGGGATCGGGAACAAAGGTTATTATTGGTCATATCTGTTCGGAACATCCGTTCGTAAAAACCTACCAAAATCGCGATAAAGCTATGAATAGCTTCCTGGCTTAACGAACGTGATCTAAATATAAAATTAGAGCGACGGAGTGAAAGGTGCAACTATGTCTTATAGCGAATTTTCCCTAGATGATATTAAGCATAAACTCGGCTTAACAATTCGAGAAGTATCTGAAGTCTTTATGGCTGTAGAACCGATCGCACCCAGTCAGCTTTTAAAAGAAACCTTAGCCGAAAATATTCCCTTAGCCTTGGGAATAGATACGGAAAAAGCGCGATCGGAGATGATTGTCGCTCCAGTATTGATTGAACTCCGCAGGCGGTGCGATCGTCAAATCAGCCTCTTTTCCGGTACGGAATTTAATATTGATCGAGTCAAAGGACTGAATGGCATTTGTGACTTTATGATTAGTCATTCACCAGAACAATTATCTTTAAATGCTCCCGTGTTTACACTTGTCGAAGCCAAGAATGACAATATCAAATCGGGAATTGCCCAGTGCATTGCAGAAATGTTGGCAGCCCAGATTTTTAATATTCAAAAAGATAACAGCATTTCCTGTGTTTATGGTGCAGTGACAACAGGCAGTATCTGGAGGTTCATGAAACTAGAAGATAGGACGGTTTATAGTAAACTACCCGCTACCAACCGCGTATAGCGGTATAGTGGGGGCTTTCAATAGCCCGCTATGCATCACCGCTCAAAGAACAGCAAAGCCCCGAACCTTCAGGCTGGTTTACAACAACCCCAAGAGCCGAAATATTTTTCGCCCCGTTATAATCTGCATCGCCAACATAGCCACAATGTCCACAAACAAACTGCTTACCTTGCCGATAAGATTCACCCCGAACCGGGTGGATATGGTTGCAGTTATGGCAAGTCTGCGACGTGTATCTAGGGTCGATCAACAAGATTTTTACGCCATATTTTATCGCTTTGTAAATCAAGAATTGCCGCAATTGGAAGAACGCCCAACTATTACTCAACCTCCGCTCTTTTTTGCTGCGAGGAAGGCTATTGGTTCGCTCTCTGATTCCGGTCAAATCTTCCAAAGCAATAGCTTGGCTACTCGACTTAGCCCTAGTTATCAGTCGATGGCTGATGGTGTGATTTACCAATTCCTGAAAGCGTTTTTCCTTGCCCGACAACCGTTTCAACAATGCTCGACATCTGCGTCGAGCACTGCGTGTGCCTTTCGTAGCTTTTTGTTGGATATCCGCTCTAAGTTTGGCGTAATGATTTCTAATTGCGGTAATTTCTTTGCCGCTAAATTTATCCCCTTCGGATGTAACAACAATGTCAGTTCGCCCCAAATCACACCCCAAAACTTTGTCGGTTTCGATTGGTTCTGGTGGTACAGATTCAAGCTGAATGTTCAGATAGTAAGTACCATCTTTACGTTTTACTAGCGTGGCTGTTTTGGGGACTTGCCCCTTCAACAATCCAAGCTGATAGTTGCCAATAGCAAGTGGAAATCGCTCTCTACCGTTGATAGTGGTCAAACTTACAGTCCAGTCTTTCTCTCTGAAAGAGAAGGTGCGGGGGTCGTAAGTGGCACTTGTTGGAGCAAAGTTTTTAACTGGCTTGCCATCTTTCTTGGCCGTTTTCCTGTTACCAGAAACCCGTCTAATCGCATGAATCGCCAACTGAGCAGACAAGCCGAATCTAGTTCTGACATCGTGATAAACCAAGGACTGTATCGCCAACTCGTTTGTCAGAGTTGGAGGAGCAGTTTGGTTCACGTATTCGCAAGCATTAGCAAACGCCAGGAGCGTCGAATCGATTTTCGTCGATTGCTCCGGCGTTACTTCGAGCTTGCAAGATACTGTCAGGACTTGTTTCATGACGCCACTATATCTCAACGCGTGAAACTATGACAATCAAATAATTTGTTCGTTTACTTATACACCGCCTCACTTGTTTAGCGCCTACGGGATTATCGATTTGGTTGGTGGTGCAATGGCTCTCTCACGCGCATTGCTCACGCCACCATACCGTTTCGGTATGGTGGGGGAATCCTGCTGTTTTAGTTGAAAACATTCAACTAATTCTAGGTATGTTAATGCAAATTGTTCAGTTGACTCGCCCAACCCTTCCCTGCCTTTGAAGTTCCCTAGTACAATATACGATCGCCAACTCCCAAGATTGCGCTCAAAGTTAACTCTGCGGTGAGAGTCTTTACCTCAGATATCGATATATGACGTTCGGCAGATTGTACGATGATCGCACCGTCCCAAGACTGCGATCGAAGTTAACTCGGCGGTTAGATCCATACCTCAGATATCGATATATGACGTTCCGTGTTTCAGTCGAGCGATCAAACTTAAATTCTTTTCAACAATCTTCCCCGTACTAAACTTGACGATAATCTGCTCGTCAGACTAAATATTAACTTGCTGTTTCAACGTGGGGCCCAACGGTGGTTTACCGCGATGCTCTCATATATCGATATCTGATGCCGACTCTCGATATATGATACTTAAATCATCTACTTAATTCAAAACCATGCAAATTCGACTAGCAGTCATCAGCAATGCTGGCGGCACTGGCAAAACCACACTTTCAGTTCACCTCGCCTACGAACTGGGGTTAAGGGGTTTGAAAGTAGCCATTATGGATCTCGACCCCCAAGGCTCCCTGACCCTTTTTTGCGGTCTAAATCCGCCAGAGCCAGAACACACACTGTCCGCCATAATGCGAGAAAGCTTCAACGGCTCTTGGCCTCTTACTCCTACCTGGAGTTCCCACACCAATAATGTAACCGTTTGTCAAGGCGGAATGACGCTGACACAAACAGCAGACGAGTTAGTTCTGCACAAACGTGGCGCTTATCTTCTAGGCGATTGCCTGAGCGACTATCCTTTGGAACACGACCTAATTATCTTCGACTGCCCCGCTACCCTCGGCCCCTTGCCCTTAATGGCACTAACTGCTTGCACTCATATAATAGTGCCCGTACAGCTCGAACCAAAATCAATTCAAGGAGCAGCTCACCTGCTGGAGTGGTACTATCACCATTGCAAACAATTACGCCTCAAGCCACAACCAGAAATCTTAGGGTTTGTACCCAACCAATACGATACGAAACGAGCCGTCCACCGACAACTTTTAGAGTCATTGCCAGCCCAGCTAGAGCAGATGAATATCCGCGTTTTTCCACCAATTCGGGACAGTGCAGAATTTGTCAATGCTAGCGGTCAAGGGTTGCCATTACACCTTTATCGCCCCCTTCACCCTGCTTTAGGCGACTTCAAAGAAATTGTTAAGCACCTGGCTACCTTAATGGGAAATGAAGTTGCCCCGGCTGTTGCCAAAAAAGGCAAAAAAAAGAAATAGTGTTTGATTCACAGTCACAACTTGCGCCGGCGAAAACGAATCCTTCGTTTATTGCTTTCGCCATGAACTCACTTTCTCCAATCCAAATCTAAAATCTAAAATCTAAAATCTAAAATCGCTATGGCCACCCGTAAAGCTCCCGACTTGGGAAATTATTTTTCATCCGCCAAGCAGTCAATGCACCTCTCTGAAGCTGAATCCGAGATTCAGGAACTCAAAGCAGAAATTGAAGAACTGCGAAAATCGGGTTCAACGGAATTGGAATCTCAATTGACTGCACTGCGAGAACAACTAGAATCCGCCAGCGGTATCCTCTCCATTTCACTAGACCAAATTCAGCCTAATCCTGAACAACCCAGACAGACATTTTTGCCGGAAAGTATCGAGTCCATGTCCCGTTCCCTCGCTAGTGACGGACAACTGCAACCCATTATCTTGATTCAACGGGGGGATTTGGTGATATTCGATGGAGAGCGGCGCTGGCGCAGCGCTAAAAATCTGGGCTGGGAAACTTTACAAGCTGTGATCGTTCCAGAACCCGCGGCTTTGCACCGCAAAGCACTGCTGACTTCCCTGCACCGGGAAGATCTCAATCCCCTCGATAAAGCAGAAGCTATTGTGCGGGAGTTGTCTGAAAATACGGGTTTGGAAGCTGCAACTATCCCCCGCATTCTCTCGACAGTGGTGCGACGCTTGAACGCGCAAAAACGGATGAACTTGGTTTCCGAGTTGGTGACGGTGGCACCTGACGAGCAGCAACAGGGTTGGGCCGCTTTGGGTTTGGATGAACAAGAGTTGGCCGTTTTGCGGACACTGTTGGATTTGCAGCTCAATCCCGCTTCTATCGATGCCAACATTTTCCCGATGCTGTCTTTGGCTGATGACCTTAAGACTGCTATCAGGCAATTAGGACTTAAAGGGGTTCATGCAATGGCTCTTTCTAAACTCTCTGCTAAAAATTTAGTCTTGCCAGAGGAAGAAGCGCAGCCGATTAGAGTTCAAGCAACCGATCGAGTTATTGCCGAGAAATTGTCGGTGACTCAAACTCGTAAATTGGTGCAAGAAATTATCAATTCTAATCTGGATGATTTCCCAGGGGCAGCCCGCCAATTCAAGCAGGTTAAGTTGGCAGCCGGGAATTTGAAAAAGCTCTCACCTCAAGTGTTGGAGCAAGCTGAGGTTGACCAACTTGTGGAGTTGCAGGAGGTTTTGCGCCAAAAGCTGGCGGAAATTGAGGCGGTTTTAAAGCAAAATACTGAGAAATAACGGCAAAGTTTCGATCGGTCTGCTTGCTAAAATCGATCGAGTGGAAACACTCGCCGTTTTCATCGCTCCGTATGCCTCTAATCTTGGCAAACCAGGGTACGAGAAAACCGCTGAGATACCAGCGGGAAGGGGGTTGGTTGATGATTTCTGCGGCGTGGGCTTCGTCGTCGGGGATGGGGCCGATCAGGTCGAGTTGTAAAGCGTTGATTAGGTGTTGGCGGACTTCGGCGGGGGTTGTCATATAGCAGTTAGTAGAGTGCGTCAGACCCCAATATTTTCTCACATTACCGATATTTTTTTACCTGAGGCGCGCTACCAATAAAATGTTGTCGCCGACAAATTAGGTAAAAAACCCGGTTTCTTTAGCAGCACGGGCATTGTTTTTATGCGGTAATAAGGACTTGCGGCGGTGACAGAAAAGCTAAGATGATATCGTTTTGAGGAATGCCTTCCTCAATTAAATTTTGGGTAATGCCGCATTCCATACCGTCATATTCAATATAGATTTTACCAGCTTCCAACGTGATATAAATGAGGTTTCCTCTGATTCGCCGCCCCCGATCCCAACCAACTTGCATCAAGGCGTAGCGATCGTGAGTTTCGTCAAACACGGGATCAAGTCGGATCTCTCCGTGAGAAGGCTTTAATTGGGCATATTTCCCGATTACCTGTTTGACAATTTCTCGGTATGTGGTTGGATTATCCGTTAAGTTATCCATTGTTGAACCTCTATTTTTTCTAAATCGATTACTACCAAATTTAAGGGTATTTCTGTAATGGCGAGTTCGCCAATAGGTTCGCTGAAAATACTGAGATTCCTGTTGTGATTCGGGAACTGACAGACGCAGAGGCCCTGCAATTTGCACTCGTCGGGAAGTACACTCCAGAGAGTTTCCGAACCAATCGCCTCCCCTTGCTGAACCTGCCAGATGATGTGATTGGAGCGCTGCGGAAAGGACGGATTGAGTATACCAAAGCCAGAGCGATCGCCCGAATTAAGGATAGCTCAGAGCGCTCCCAATTGTTAGAAGAGGCGATCGCTCTCGACCTCTCTCTGACCCAAATCAAACAGCGCATGGCCGATTTAAAAGCCAAAAGTATAGGGGAGGCGACTGCACCGGATCGATCGCTTAAAAGCCGCGTAGATGCAGCTTATGACAGAGTGAAGAAGTCTACACTGTGCCTTGCGGGTACAATGTAGGCTTCTGTTGTTTTAGGAAAACTCCAAAAACGCTCTAAATTCCTTGGGCTAAACACGCCTTTGAGGCGGTTTTTATGGGTTTAAAGCGAACGACCTCAAAAAAGAGCTTTTCGAGGCGTAAGGTTGCTGCAATCCGATCGGCTGCTGGTGTCCGAAATAAGGCAGTGCCTACTACATCCGAAACAGCACACCTAGCACCCAGTGCATCCGAAACAGTAAATCTAGCGTCCACTACATCCAAAACAGCACACCTAGCACCCAGTTACGATCATGCTTCCAGTCTGGGGCGCGACCTCTCAGATCGACAAAGGCAAAAACGCTCAGTTGAGGCTTATGCTAACAAATGTTTCTCGGCGTTTTATGGCAGCGTTGATGATAAAAAGCCTCTCAAAACAATTGATGTATTTGACTGCGCTGCACGTCGATTTCCGAATGCAGCGCATATATGGCTTGAGCGACTTGAAAGTATCTCAAAGGCGAGTATAGTGGATATTTTTCATCGAATTCCTAACACTCGTATCTCACCGATTGCAGCCGAGTTTGCCCAAAAGATTCTTGAATTCAATCAACACAGACTGCTTAACTTGAGGAAAACGCTACCGTGAAAACACACTCAACGCTTTTTTTGGCTTGGCAAGATCCAAACACCCCTTCCTGGTTTCCCATTGGCAGGCTAACATTTGATGGAACCAACTACGAATTTACCTACACGCAAGGCGTTTTAGAAGCTCAACAGAAGTGCGGTTTTGAACCCTTACCCTCGTTTCCGCGCTTAGGTGAAGTATATACATCAACCTACTTATTTCCCGTATTTGCTAATCGGTTGATGCCGAAAAATCGCCCCGATTACTCAAGTTTTCTTCACTGGCTAAATCTGACTCAAAATGAAAGCGATCCAATTGCCATGTTAGCTCGTAGCGGTGGGCGGCGAGAAACAGATACTCTAACTGTTTTTCTCATTCCTGAGCCAGATTCAGAAGGGCGGTATCGCCTTCACTTTTTCTTGCACGGACTGCGGTATTTGCCACCCTGTGCAATTGAGCGAATTAACCGTTTAGAGACAGGAGAAAAGTTGTGGTTGACTCACGAATTTCAAAACCCCTATGATTCTAAAGCATTGACTTTAAATACAGAAGACCACCAGATCGTCGGGTATTGTCCGCGATATTTGAATAGTGAGATTTTTGAAGTTCTATTGAGGAATCCCAGTTTGGTAGAGGTGCGCGTAGAGCGTGTCAATCAACCGCCGACACCACTCCAGTTTCGCCTGCTGTGTAATATAACTGCTCAAGACTCTAATGACTTTTGCCCCTTTTCAAGTTATGAATATCAGCCGCTCAGCAGTTCTTGGGTACTGGAAAACCCCCGCAACTTCGAGTTAGACTCCTCTTGCCAAAGTTGAGCCAAACCATTCATCACCGCAAGTCGCTCAGGAGCCTTTTCGCAATCCGGCTTGCTCGATCAGCGCTTTCTTCCCCAATCCGGTCTCACCGGAGTGCTACTGAAGTGGGGACTTATAGCAATTTAGTATCAATTGCTACCTTCTGCACCAAATATCCGAGAGATCCCGACTGCTAAAAGCCGATCGACTTCTCGCGAGCGATCGCCCTCAAGATCTCAAAGCGGTTCTATACTGGGCTTTTTTCTTGTTGGTGCAAAGATTCGGCTTCTTCACGAAGTTGGGCAAGCGCTTCTTCGGATAAGTTTTCAAGCATTGAATTTAGCTGCTTTTTATTACCATTTTCGGGGCTGCTGGTGGCGAGAGATTGTGTCGGCATCAAGCGAGGATTCGCGCTGTAAAAAATTTTCAAATAGCTGAAAAAATGTATCAAGCGCTTGGAATTCATCTTCTGAATACAAAAGGATAATTCGCGCCCAAGACTGGGTAGATGGCTGGTTAAATTGTTTTTCAATCCAGTCTTTAAATTCTGCAAATTCTTGTTCCTTTTCAGTAACAGGAATTCCGAGTTGGCGACAGGCTAAAGTGTAACCCTCTAAAAAAGCTTGCAGACTAAAGATAGAACGCTTGCCGAGATAAAGGGCGGTTCTAGTTTTGATTTTATCTAAAAGCTGATCAAAATTGTTTTCTGCTGTAATTGGGGGTGTAGCTTGAGGATTTTTCCAGGCATATTCTTTGAGGGATGGCAGGGTGGATTAATTGTCGAAAAAATAAACTAAGCTGATTGGGCTATTTGTTGATGCTACGTGAAGGATTTAACTGGTTGATCTCGGTTATAAAAACCGAAAAGCAACTCACTGATATTTTCAAGTTGGTTAGCCATAAATCTTAAAGCTTGAGGAAGAGTATTCGTACCACTCATCCGAACTCTCTTATACTAAAAGTGGAATAATAGTGAGGAAGGCGTTAAGAGATATGGAATATTGAGCAAATTTACTGCACTCTTTGACTTGATGGCTTCCGAGTGAGGGTAACAAAAGCGATCGCCGCAAGAGTGAGAAATGAGCTATGACAAAACCCCAGAGGTATCCCGACAATTGGCACTCTTATTGCGCTCTCCGTGAAAGAAAGTGCGCTCTGGCGCTGTACTAAATGCAACCAACAATGCCTCCGACCCGGTAAGAAAAGTGGCTTAACCAAGTCCGAACGATGTTCCCTAACTTTGACAGTGCACCACCGCAACCGGATACCGGAGGACAATCGCCCAGAAAACTTCATAGGCCTTTGTACTGCGTGTCATCTTTCTTACCACAACCGCGGGCAATCCAACGTCTCGCCTGGACAATTATCGCTGTTCCCCGATGATGACATTGACTGGGATATTATGGAGTGCTCTCTGGAATCGGCACGAGGCGATTTATCAGCTCGTAATCCGCCTCCATTAGTTTGACAAGCTCGAAGGCGGTCATGCAATCGAGCGAGTATAATAAACTTAACAGATCGCTACTCACTACCCCACAAAACTTCTAATTAAGCTACCTCCCATTAAAAAATAACCTATGACATACACCCCATCCAAACTACTTAGCTTTGAGGAGTTTATTGCCCTATATGGGGATAATACACGATATGAACTCATTGATGGAGAACTCAGAGATATGGAACCTACTGGTCCTCACGAAGCGGTTGCAGGTAGTATTGCTGGTAGAATTTACGTAGAAATTTTTCGTGGTAATTTCAATTGGTTGGTTCCAAAAACTTGTTTAATAAAACCCCTATACGCTGAGGCCACAGCACTGCGTCCTGATGTAGTTGTTTTAGATAAAGCAGAACTTAGTAGTGAACCCCTTTGGCAAAAAGAACCAGTGATTTGTAAAGATAGTACAATTAAGCTTGTTGCCGAAGTTGTCAGCACTAATTGGCAAGATGATTATGCAAGAAAAGTGGAAGAATACGCTTTCTTGAAGATTGCAGAATATTGGATTGTGGACTTTCGAGGCTTGGGGGGTTTGCAATTTATCGGCAATCCCAAGCAACCTACTTTCACGGTCTGCCAGTTGATTGATGGAGTTTACCAGCAGCAACAATATCGCTTGGGAGAGCCGATTTCTTCTTACCTCTTTCCCAATTTACAATTGCAACTTGACGACATTATGCCGACTTAAAATTCTAGAATTTATTAAAAATCCAGTGATTAAAATACTAGGTTCTAACTATTGACTAAAACTATGAGTGACAGCACCAGCTCAGAAAGTCTGGCTGAAGTTAGAGATACCCCAGACAAACCCATTACAGAACCTCGTCTGTACCAGAGTAGACCGATCGCCCCTGTTGCGACACCCCCTCCTATGGTATCCAGCCTCCACGCACAACTCAGAACAGACTTGTGGCAAGAATACCCTTCAGGTGTCGGCTACTTCCAACACCGAGCCAAGGGCAACCCCAACAACATCATTGAGCATTACATTGCCAGCCCCGGCGACATCACGCTGTTGCCTTTAGACGAGGCAATGCAAATTATTGACAGATTTGGGCTAACTGCTGCCAAATTGCACCTGATTTTTGCGGCTCACATTATGAGACAAGAAGAGCCGTGGGAAAGCTTATTCACTCTCGAAGGCAGTGACTTAATCAAGGAAATGGGCTGGGACAAACGCACAGACTTGCCCGCGTCTAAAAAACTGAATGAACTAGCTAAAACTGCGTATGCTCTAGGTTGCCTAGCAATCAAAGCCACATGGGTTGAAGGCCAACACAAAAAAGGTGGAATTAGAGCCAGCGTTGACATCTCGCGAATGTGGAATATTCAAATTCAGTTAACAGGTCAGCAGAATCTGGAGGGCAAAATAGAGCAGCCTGATGAAGTCTACATCACAGTCCAACCGGGGCTCTGGACTCATGCCTTCTTGAACAAAGCAGGTTACTTCGCCAAAGAAGCCTTGTATCAGTTTGGCTATTTAGCTCAGGAGATTCTCAAAATCGATACCTACCATGATGAACTGGCTTTGCGCTTAGCACTTCATCTGACGATGGAAAGCCGATTTCACACCAGTGGCAGTTACAAAGTGGAAACCCTTCTAAAAGCGCTCCTACCCCAAACGGTAATCGATATAGCCCGGTCTGACCGTAGAAAAGCTTACACGCTGATGAATAGCTGGAATCACACCCTGGAAGTGCTGTGGAAACTCCAGCGAGCGTTTCAAATCGAGTTTGACCAAGAGACCTACCCAGAATGGCTGAGACCCGGTAGCAAGTATCGAAAAAAACGAGGATACTTTGACACGCTATTGGCAGCCAAAATTACCATCCATCCGCCAGCACCTATCCCCCAACTCCTGGCAACCAAAGCTGAACTCAAACAGGTTCAACCCCGCCTGAAACAAGCTCTCAAACCTAAACTGACAAGCAATGAGATAAAAGAAGCAAGAACAGCCAAAGGTTGGAGTCAAGCACAATTGGCTGGCTGGCTAGGGGTGTCGCAGCGTTATGTATCTATGTTGGAACGTGGGGAGCGAATCCCTGCACCAGAACTAGAATCCCAAATCTGGCATCTGTTAAGCATTTCAGATTGACATATTTAGGACTTACGCACAGCCTCAATATACGGTGTGAAAGTAGGGGCAACCCCCCCTGAAGAGCCTCTATCCTGATGATGCTTAGCCTTAGTCCTAATTTGACATACTCCCCGCTAGTCAAGAGACGGGGATTCTACGCTCAAACAGCGACAGCAAGCAGAGCTTGACTAACATCGCCATAACCTTAGTTTTTTCCCCGGTTCAAGGGCTGTAGCCTCTGTATTCTCGTCCATCAAACTCAGGTGATGACCACTAGCCCTGTCTGGCGTGAGGAACGAGGTTACTAAGTTTCAGCGTTTTGATTGTGAGTCCAAGTTCCGAAAAACAATTTTTTTTGATCGAAGTCTCAAAAACCCGAACGTGAAATAGCGGTTTTATCCTTTTTCTCCGGTTCAGATTTAACACGCCAGACAGGGCTAGGTGATGACCACCCGTGTGTCCAGGACATAACTCTCACCAAAGCGACCCTACAAACCCACCTTTCCCGGCTGGTTTTTTTTTCAGCAAAGAATGCTCGGACTGTTCTGAAACTTGTTCTAAAAAAAATAGGTATTGAAAATAGCTCTCAAATCCATACCCCATATAAGTTTGACCGTTAGAACAAAACCTCTAGAATGCCGCGACAAAACCTCTAGAATGCCGCGACAAAACCTCTAGAATGCCGCGACAAGTCATTTTTGAAACTCTTACCACGTAAAGTTTTCAGCCTTTAGAACAACTCTGATCAGTCTAATAAGACTGATTCGCCACCAAATCCCGTGTCGGCTGGTCTGGCAGGATTGAAAAAATAGTCGCGCACCCTTTCTCATCTTTTAGCGGGGCGGTCAGTCTCAACACTGCTGGACTTAGGACAACTGCATCGCTACAAAAAAGCGATCGCAAAAGTACAAGACCTTAAAACCGCTTCACTAAAGTTTGCCGATAGTTCAAGCGACGGCGCTATGAATCGGGTTCCGGCGCAACTACCACACCTGGTTGTTGAAGCCAACCCGAAATCCTATTGAGTGCAGCGAGCGCTGCATTAGCGCTCAATAGCCCGCGGTCAAATTCACAACAACCCCTCTGGCAAACCTTGCGGCTGTCACAGTCGCATGAAAGGACATTTACGCTCATTTTTACCTCGGAACAAAAAATGGTTGCAGATACAACTACCTGGCACAAACCGCCATTCGCCCGACACGCCGCAGTTTACGAAGCCCTAGCCGACATACTAGAAGGCGCTACCCCCAGCGCCCTCAAACTCGCCCTCTACCTCTACAGAACCTGCATCGGTGGCAAACCAGAGGAAATCGACATCAACTGCATCCCCTTGGGCGAAAAACGAGCCACCCCAGTCAGAAACGGCAAACCCTATAGCCCTAACACCAGGCGGGCAGCCCTCAGACAGCTCGAAAAACTCGGCTTAGTCAAAATCCTCAAAAACTACGGGCGTGGCATTTTCCGCATAGCAGTGCAGCACCTGGGCGACGTTCGCCCCTTCACTCATACCCATTCAAAATTCCAAAAACTGAGCAAGCAGTCAAAAAATCGACTGAACCAGCCAAAAATTGAGCAAACAGGGGGTTCAAACCCTGATGGTGCCGTACTCTTTACAGAGGATAAAAAAGGACAGCAAAGCACTGAAAATGTTGCTGCTGTTTTTTTAAATTTTTATCAAGAGGGAGAAAATTTAACATCACCAGATAAAAAACCACAGGTTATAACTGGGCTCAAATCTAAAAACACTGAATTAAATAAAAATTCAGAACAAGAACTAAAAACCCTTACTGAAAACAAATATTCCGCCGCAACCGCTGAATGTCTGACTATTAATTCAGATAACAGTCAGGCAGTCGATGTGGCAATGCCTTGCACTTCAGAACAAATAGGTTTGACCTCTAAACCCCCGCAAAAACTGCTGACAGAACTCAACAGCCTCGACAATCCAACAATCTCTGCCGCCAAATCACCAATACCTATCAATAAAGCTGTTCCGTTAAGTCCTGAAATATCTTCGACCGTTACTCCCCAAGTTCCTGAAATTGTCGAAGCGGTTGCAATTGCCAACCCCGATACAACAGAGATTGTCGAAGCGGTTGCAATTGCCAACCCTGATGCGACTGAAACTGTCAAAGCCGTTCCAATTACTAATCCTGATGCGACTGAGATTATCGAAGCGGTTGCAATTGCCAACCCCGATGCAACTGAAACTGTCGAACCAATTGCAATTGCCAATTCCGATGCAACTGAAACTGTCCAACCAATTGCAATTGCCAATTCCGATGCAACTGAA
This sequence comes from Microcoleus sp. B5-D4, assembly GCF_036705145.1. Classification (NCBI taxonomy): domain Bacteria; kingdom Bacillati; phylum Cyanobacteriota; class Cyanophyceae; order Oscillatoriales; family Microcoleaceae; genus Microcoleus; species Microcoleus sp. B5-D4. Next base: position 42,302 of record NZ_JAUBTV010000061.1, read on the forward strand.
ATTCTCGAAGCTGGTCTAATTACTAATCCTGATGCGACTGAAATTCTCGAAGCTGTTCCAATTGCCAATCCCGATGCAACTGAAATTGTCGAAGCCGTTACGCGAGCTACAGGAGGCATGAATCCCGAATTAAAAATTTGTGTACTCCAGCACAGCTTAAACGAAATCCAAGCCGCCATAAACTTGCTGCAAGTCCGAAGCCAAACAAAGCAAATATCCAACCCTTCAGGGTGGGTCGTTGATTGTTTACGCGGTCGCTGGTGGGAAAAAACTAACGGTTTTCAAAACTCAAACCCAACAAATGTTGTTTCGTCTCCAGCTTCAACAGGCTCTTGTCCAACTCCAAAAGATTCTCCTTCTGCACAGACAACAAGAATAACTGAGGATTATGTTGACCCTCATTATATGCCATTAGAAACTCACCGAACGTTATGCGAACAGTTCCAGCAACTAGGCAAAGAAGCTTTTGCAGCGCTAGGTATTCAGCAGCAAATTTACTTGCAGTGGATGCATCGATTTCCTCAGCAACTAAAACAAATTTTGAACAAATTGTCTACTACTTAGCTATGAGGTTTAGCTGTGAAAACACTGATTATTCAATTCCTGTAGACAGTTTCCAATTCTGTAGGCAACTAACAACACAGTTCAAGTAACAACAATTTCAAAGGAGAGTACCAGATATGGGAGTCAGTTTTGTTGACAAAATTATGCCGACTAACATTGATGCAGAGGAAGCAATTTTAGGCGGAATTCTGATTGATCCAATCGCGATTAACCGAGTCGCAAATATTCTGCGTCCCGAAGCGTTAGCAATTACAGTCCACCAACACATTTATCGGGCCGCTTTAGCGCTGCACTCTAAAGAGCAGCCCACAGACTTGATGAACGTCACCACTTTTCTCGACGACCACAACCTGCTGGAAGTAGTAGGGGGTCAAACCAAACTGGTAATGCTGGTAGACCGAACTGTTTCAGCCGTCAACATCGACCAATATGCCTTGCTAGTCGTGGACAAATTTGTCCGGCGCGAACTCATCAAAATTGGTAATGACCTGGTGCAGCTTGGCTACGAAACTTCCACCGAATTGGATGCCATACTAAATGAAGCCGAGCAAAAGATTTTTGTCCTCAATAAGTACAAAGAAGAGCGACAGAAAGCTATTCGGCCTCTTTCGGAATACTGCCACGAACTTTGGCGATATCTAGATGAAATTGAGGAACAGCGCTTGGAGACTGCTAACTACTGTCCTGGAATCAGCACGGGGTTTTACGACCTCGACGACCTCTTGGGAGGGGGATTTTATCGAGGCGAATTGATTGTCATAGGAGGTCGCCCCGGCAGCGGCAAAACAGCTTTGGCTTGCGCGCTTGGGTACAACATTGCTTCTCTCCCCAGGAACGGTCGGGTTTTGATGTTTTCGATGGAAATGCCGGGTCGGGACTTGGCAGCGCGGTTAATGGCACTTGAGAGTGGGGTGTCGGTGAAAGATATCAGGCAAGTTAACCTAGCTGGTAAGTACGAAGTGCTAGCTTCGGCTTTGGGGAAAGTTAGCGATGCTGATTTTTGGATAGACGAAAGTTTGGAACCGTCTCCCTTGGAGATTCGTTCCAGAGTTAGGGAGTTTGTTTGTGAGCGCGGCCCCTTGGGTTTGGTAATTGTTGATTACCTGCAATTGATGGTGAATTCAGCCGATGAAAATTTTGTCAATAAAATCAGCGAAATTACGCGGCAGATGAAGATTTTGGCTCGCGAGGTTGACGCGCCGGTTGTGCTGCTTTCCCAGCTCAATCGGGGGGTAGAGACTCGCACAAATAAACGTCCAACTTTATCGGATTTGCGTGGCTCTGGTGGAATTGAACAGGATGCGGATGTTGTGCTTGGAGTTTACAGGGACGATTATTACAATCCTGATTCTCCTGATAGAGGAATGGCTGAAATTATTGGATTGAAAGGGCGCAATAGCGGAACGGGAACGGTTAAGTTGCTGTTTGATGCTGAATGCTGTCGGTTTCGGAATATCTATAAACTCCGGTAATATTAAAGGACAGGAAAATATTGAGTTCTGTCGCCTTACTTCAAGAGCCCAATCGCCTTGACAAGCTGTTCCGGCTGTACCTCCAAATAGCGCTGGAGACTCGACAAATTTTTGTGTCCCGAAATCTCCATAATCACCCGCAGCGGCACCCCCGCATTGCTCAAATTAGTCAGCGCCGTCCGCCGCATCGAATGTGTTGAAGCCCCCTTAATTCTTACCCGCTTGCAAGCTTCTTTAAAAATCACATCCGATGCGGCGCGAGTCAAAGGCTTCGTATTGTCTCGCCCCGGAAACAAAAAACCTACATCTGGATTGTAAGCCTTTAAATACTTAGCCAGCATAGGATGGAGCGGCAGCGTTCGCGTTGCTGATTTCCCCTTTGTCGTCGCTTTCCGCAACGTGACTGACCCCCCAACAATGTCGTGAGTTGTTAAAGCTAACGCCTCTGAAATGCGGCAGGCGCAGTAAAAAGTTACAGCAAACAAAAGCCTGTCCCTTGCTGTAATAAAACCCCGGTCAAACAGTCGGTCAATTTCTGCGGGCGTCAAAATCTTAGCGCGCCCATTCCCTTGAACCTTCACGGCGCAGCCCTCTTAGCGTAAATTCCTTCATTATTGGACGAAAGGGGGTTTACGTCAAGTAGGCTAACTGGCTTCTATTCTTTGATGGCCAACCAAATTCGGCTCAATCGCTTTCTGGGCAATCGGAGGCGCTTGTTGCAACTTACTTCCCGCTTATTGCTATTCAACTGACTCGAATTCTCGGGAAAGTTGATAATCGGCAAGGTAGCGATCGCGTCGATGATGTCTCCGAAGGTAACAGGTTCAAGGGCCACCATAACAGCACGATTAAATATAACTTGCGCTCGTAACAATTTAATTATACTATTTTTTGATTCAACTTGCAAGTTTTTTTGCTATTTTCGTTCCTCAATAAAAAGTTATGAATCTTTTGGAAAAGAGCTTCCCTCACTCATGCAAAAAAAATGCCCTTGCAGTCGGCGAGCAAAAGCATTGTTATAAGTTTCAGAGGGTAAACGAGCGGGCTGGTTAATTGGTTGGTGAGCGAAACTTTTCGATCGCCACTCTTAACGCCGAACGCGCACCTTTTGTTCAATAAATACAAGGCTAAGGCTCAATCCCTAAAGGCTAATCGACCAGTGTTATACCAATTTCCTAAAGTAGTGCTACAATTAGTAGAGGTCATTTTTGTAAGTTAGTACCCAAACAGAAGTCGGAAAAATGTCAGGAGTGGTTAAAATTGATATCCGGGAAACAGAAGAAGAACTGAAAGCTCTTCTGGGGAGAGAGAAAGACGCTCACCGCCACGAAAAACTGCTTCTTCTGTATTGGCTCAAAACCCAAACGGTAGAAACCGTATTGTCTGCTGCTGTGCGGCGCACGGGAAACATCGTACCACGGTACAAAAATGGTTGTCTAGTTATAGAAAAGGAGGAATAGAAAAATTATTATTCCAGAAACCTCGTTCGGGAAGACCAAAAATAATGAATCCTGAAACTATAGAGAAGTTATCAAAGGAATTGCAAGACCCAGAAGGATTCAGTAGCTACAAAGAAGTACATCAATGGTTGACAAGCTGCTGTGAAGTAAAAGTGGCATATCGGACAGTACACCAGTGGACAAGATATCGGCTAAAAGGGAAATTAAAAGTCCCGCGTCCCGTGAGTGAAAAACAGAAAAGTTGCGAGTAGTAGAAGAATTTTAAAAAAACTGTCATCTCTAATCAAAAGCAGTCGCTCGTCAGAGTGAGAGCTTTTTAAAGCCGTGGAAAAAAGTGCGATATGGGAGTGAAGATGAAAGTCGGATGGGGTTACATACAATTCAGAGAAGAAAGTTAACTCATCGCGGAATCAAACCGCAAGGAAAAGTACAATGGGATTTTATTTATATGTGGCTGTACGGAGCAGTAGAGCCGCTAACAGGAGAAGGATTTTTTTACGAGTTTACTCATCTGGACTAGGGAATTTAACGGCTGACGATTGACATAATCAATCAAGACTTCATTTTCTTGAAAATATCCAGCATAAAAGCTGTCATGAAGCCGAACAGCTTTATAATCAAGCCAGTGACACCCCTCCCCTTTTGGTCCTCTAATCCGAACTTTCCCTCCGTCTACGCTGGTTTCTTTAATGGGAAATTCGGCTCTTGGTTCAACCAATTGTTGGTTTTCTACCAATCTATGTAAAGTGGTATGACCTATCTTAACTCCCGTCTGTACTTCAATTTCTTGGGACGCCTTGGAATATGATAAGTTGGCTACTTGTCGCAGGCAGCATTTTTCAAAAAATGGAGCTAATTGAGTCGATTTTTTGAGGTTTAATTGTTCCGCTTGTTTTTCAGTTATTGTTAACTCACCCACACAGCTTTTTACGGTGCGGGGACGTCCTTTTTCTGTTCCCGTTGTTTCTTTGATAAAAAAAAGCGACTTGGGGTCCCACCATTTCAAGCCATTGTTTTCTAAGGTGTCTTTCTATGCTTTCTTTCGCTATCTAATGCCTCGGGGGGAGTGTTTTTATATAAAGTTTTGGCAATTTCAGCAGTATAGGCTTCTAAACGTTCTTGTTCGTCCGGTGTCATGTTGGATTCCTAAAAATTATTCCTTGACTATTGTAACTCTTGAGCCATTCTATTATTCGCCGAATATAAAATAAGTCATTGACCCTAAAACCGATTTTTCGGCAAAGTTCTAGTAGGGAGGTTGAAAAATTTTACAAAAATATCATACTTCTGCATATTTGCAAAACCGGGATGCTCCCTTTCATAACTCTTTAAATCTCAGTATACCGTCCAGGGTAAACGCATCTTAATTTCAACCTAAAACATGATAAGATGAAGTATTGGGCTAAATCAAGTGCGTAATTAGGT
>NZ_JAUBTV010000062.1:0-35728 GCF_036705145.1 Microcoleus sp. B5-D4
GGGGCATGGGGCATGGGTCATGGGGCATGGGTCATGGGGCATGGGGCGTGGGGCATGGGGCATCGGGCATGGGGCATCGGGCATGGGGCATGGGGCATCGGGCATGGGGCATTAAAACTTACAAATAACCAATAACAAATAACAAATAACAAATAACCAATAACCAATAACCAATAACCAATAACCAATAACAACTGACTTCTTCCTTAATCTAAAATCTGTTATGTTAAATAGATAAGTCTGCCCGATCGCCCTCTTGGGACAGACGTTTTGATTAAATAGTGGCTTTCAACTCTAAATTCTAATTCTGATTAAATATCTGTGCGCGTTAACCTCACCGATCGGCAACAATACATCCTTTGGGCAACGGTTCGCCACTACATAGCTACAGCGGAACCCGTTGGCTCAAAAGCTTTGGCTGACGAATTCAACCTCAGCGTCAGCCCAGCTACAATTCGCAATGCGATGGGGACTCTTGAAAAAGCTGGACTGCTTTATCAGCCCCACACTTCGGCAGGACGAGTCCCCTCTGACTCCGGCTACCGAATTTATGTAGATCAGTTGATTCAGCCGTCTGATACGCTGGCCCGCAAGGTGGAACAGGTACTAGACCAACTCAATTGGTCGGACGGTCGCATGGACGCGGCACTCCGTGGCGCTGCTCAAATCCTGGCAACAATCAGCGGTTACATTGCCATGATCACCATACCGCAAACCAATATGGCTTGCTTGCGTCACTTGCAACTGGTGCAGCTAGAGCCGGGAAAGGTGATGCTGATCGTGGTGACGGATGCCTACGAAACTCAGTCGGTGTTGGTGCAGTTGCCGAGGGACGCAGAAGGTAACACGCCTGATGTCGAAATCGTCGATCGCCAGTTGCAGATTTTGTCGAATTTTTTGAACAGCAAGTTGCGGGGACGATCGCTCTCGGAAATCTCGGCTGTAGACTGGAGCGAGTTAGACCGGGACTTTGAGCTGTACGCTGAGTGGATGGGAACCATGCTGACTGCTTTGAGCAGCCGCCAAAGCAATCCAACCTACACGCGGATTCTGATCGGCGGTTTAGCAGAAGCGCTGCGCTTGCCTGAGTTTTCGCAGTTGCAGCAAGTTCAAACCCTGGTGCAATTGCTCGAACAAGAGCAGGAACTGCTTTGGCCTTTGATTTTTGAATCGCCTGAGTTAGACACCCCCGGCAAGCGGGTAACGGTGCGTATTGGTTCGGAAAATTCCTTGGAACCAATTCGCGGTTGTACTCTGATTTCTTCGACTTACCGCCGGGGATCGGTGCCGGTGGGTAGTGTTGGGGTTTTGGGGCCGACGCGGATGGTTTACGAAAATGCGATCGCGGTGGTGGAAGCTGCGGCGGATTATTTGTCAGAAGCTATTGGCGGAAATCGAGTGAGTTTTCCTGATGGCGATCGAGGGCGATCGGATAATCCGTTGTTAGATGCACCCTAATTTGATAGCCCCAAGCTTAACTGGCTTGGGGTTTTATTGTCTGTGGATGTACTCGCAACCTTTAAAAACCGGGTTTGGTGACAAAAAAACTAGGCTTTTATCCCACATTCCACACCCTGGGGTGTCATACAGCATAATTACGCAGAAAACTATATCTTCTAAGTAACAAATTATGCTTTTAAAAAGCTTTTTATCCGTTAATCTACGGTATTATAGTATGATTTAAAGTTTTATTGCTAAATCAAAATAAGTAAAAACCGATAGTGACAGTTGAGGGTGCGGAATATGGGTTTGATACTCTTTTTGGGGCAAGAAACTAAAGCTTCGCGGTTGACAAGAGAGTTTCGTAAACAACCCGGTTTCTGTGTCCATGAGCGGCTCGGAAAGTGGCAGGAGTGGCGGGCGATCGACTTTCCAGCGATCGCGAGAAAGAGATGGCGATGGTGAGCGATCGGGCATTCACAGAAAGTAATCGCGGAGCGTTAGTCGAACGGCGGGTTTAGCAGCCCAACTGACGAGTTTTGTTGCCAACCGGGTGAGCTGCTAAACCCGCTCTAGGGATAGCGGCTACGACCAATGAATAGATGAGCCGCGTACCCCAGGAGCGTCGATTCCCAAGGCAGCAGAAGGTCAAAATATTAAGACATTTTAGAGAGTTCGTCAAAAACAACTAAAAAAGATTAGTGTGGATAGGAAAGCAATATTTCTTTTGGGAATAGCCCGGGTTAGACAATTGCAAATAACTTGCAGTGAATTTGGCTTGATTGCCACTCCATAAAAAATTTAACCGCTGAGTTAAGATCGAAACGAAATTTAGGGAATTTTCTTTTAGCATTCAATGAAATCGACTGATAAAACTAAGAATACCTTTGCGATCACAACGCCTCTGTATTATGTAAACGATTTACCTCACGTTGGCAGCGCTTATACGACTATGGCTGCGGATGCCCTAGCCCGATTTGAGCGGCTGCGGGGCAAATCTGTTTTGCTGGTTACGGGGACGGACGAACACGGGCAGAAAATTCAGCGGACAGCCGAGAGTTTGGGACGATCGCCCCAAGCTCACTGCGATTCAGTGGTTCCGGCGTTTGAGGCGCTGTGGGAGCAACTCTCTATCCAGTACGATCGCTTCATCCGCACAACTTCGCGGCGCCACGAGTACATTGTCAAAGAATTTTTCCAGCGCGTCTGGAACTCCGGCGACATCTACTTGAACCAGCAACAAGGCTGGTACTGCGTCTCGTGTGAAGAATTTAAGGATGAACGGGAATTGTTGCCGGGAAATCGGTGTTCTGTCCACACCAGCAAGGAAGTTGAGTGGCGCGACGAGGAAAATTACTTTTTCCGTCTGTCGCGGTATCAAGACCAACTGCTGGCATTGTACGCAGAACGTCCAGACTTCATCGCGCCGGAAAGCCGCCGCAACGAAGTGCTCAGTTTCGTCAACTCTGGACTGCAAGACTTTTCCATTTCTAGAGTGAATCTCGCATGGGGTCTGCCAATGCCAGTTGACCCCAGTCACAGCATCTACGTCTGGTTTGACGCTTTGCTGGGATACGTCACCGCCTTGCTAGATCCGGACAGCGACCCGATTTTGGAGAATGCTTTATCTAAATGGTGGCCGGTTGACTTGCACTTGATCGGCAAAGATATTCTTCGCTTCCACGCAGTTTACTGGCCGGCAATGCTGATGTCAGCGAATCTGCAGGTGCCGGGTCGCGTCTTCGCACACGGGTTTTTGACCAAAGACGGCAAAAAAATGGGGAAAACGGAGGGTAATACTTTAAACCCTGTCGAATTGGTCAACAAATACGGTGCTGATGCAGTACGTTACTATTTCCTCAAAGAAATTGAGTTCGGAGAGGACGGCGATTTTAACGAAACTCGGTTTATCAATATATTGAATGCTGAGCTAGCAAATGATTTGGGAAATTTGCTTAACCGCACGTTAAACATGGCTCGCAAATATTGCGGTGCCTGCGTACCAAATGTGTTGGGAGAAAACATTGAGGGCGACAACCTTCTCAAGGCTATGAGCCTGGATTTGGGCGATCGAGTAGCGGGTTTTTACGAAGAGTTGGCTTTTAGCAAGGCTTGCGAAGCCGTGCTTGCATTAGTGCGAGCCGGGAACAAGTTTATTGACGTGCAAGCACCTTGGAGTTTGTACAAGCAGGGACAGATCGAAAGTGTCGAACAGGTGCTATATTCTGTTCTGGAATCTGTTAGACTAGCATCTTACCTTTTGTCGCCGATTATTCCCAATATCAGCAACGCTATCTATCAACAGCTAGGTTTTTCAATTGACTTTAACGATCGAGTTACAGTTAACAGTTTAGCGAATTTTGCAGCTCATGCTGCCTGGGGCGCTTTGCCGGCAAACCAAACTCTGGGGGAACCCCAACCTGTTTTTAAGCGGCTCGAACTGCTGTAAACAGTACCTTCATAGTTGGCAGCCAGCGCTCTGGGTGTTATGACAGACTACGAATTAGCAGTTATTTCCTTACCAATCTTTCATAAAAATCGAGGCATAACAATCATGTTGAATAGAATAGAAAGCAACGACCTTTTTACGCCGGAACAGGTACTAGAAAATCGTGGTAGAGTGGCAATTTTTATTGACGGTTCTAACCTTTTTTACGCGGCTTTGCAGTTAGGAATTGAGATTGATTATACTAAGCTGCTGTGCCGTTTAACTGCGGGATCGCGGCTGCTGCGCTCTTTCTTCTACACGGGTGTCGATCGCACTAACGAGAAACAGCAGGGGTTTTTGCTGTGGATGCGCCGCAACGGCTACCGGGTGATTTCTAAGGATTTGGTACAGTTGCCAGATGGTTCTAAAAAGGCGAATTTGGATGTAGAAATCGCTGTGGATATGATGGCTTTAGTGGGGTCTTACGACACGGCGGTTCTGGTCAGCGGTGACGGCGATTTGGCTTATGCTGTGGATGCTGTGAGCTATCGCGGTGTGCGGGTTGAGGTGGTGAGTTTGCGATCGATGACGAGCGACAGTTTGATTAATGTAGCCGATCGCTATATCGATTTGGAAATGATTAAGGACGACATCCAAAAAACATCGCGCCCTAATTATGCTTACCGCCCTTTGTCGGGTCTGAGCTTGATGGAGGAACACGACGACAGATAGGGATTTGGTAATGGGTAATGGGTAACGGGTAATGGGTGATGGTTAATGGGTTGAATCCTTGAGAATTAAAAGTTAAAAATTTAGACCAAACATGACACATTTTTAATTTTTGATTAAGTGTTTTTCAAGAGCCAATTATTAATTACCAATTACCAATTCCCAATTCCCAATAACCAATGATTCATCTAAAATCCCAAATTCCCAATATGAAATCCTCAAAAATAGTGCTACTATTTTTACCAGCACTGATTTTGGGGATTGATGCTTGTGCGGTTCCGCAAGAAACTCAAAAGAACAAATTAGCGGAGGATCTCAAAACCGCTCAACAGTCAAACAGCACTTTAACTTTGAACAAAGTAACCCTAGAACAAGCAAACGAAAAGGGCGAGACGTTCTGGAAAGTAAACTCGCAAAATGCCGTTTACAGCAAAGACAAAAAGATAGTTAACGTTCAGAAACCAGTGGGCAAATTGTTTCAGGACGGCAAAGAAATTTACGACATTCAGGGAGAAACCGGGCAGGTATTTCAGGAAGGAAATCAGGTTTTTCTCAAAGGTAACATAGTCGCTAAAGACCTGAAAAATGGAGTGGTATTGCGGGGAAATGAGTTGGAGTGGCGGCCGAAGGAAGATGTTTTAGTTGTCCGCAATAATTTGACTGGAGAGAACAAACAGGTGACGGCTTCAGCGAAGGAAGCGCGGGTTTTCAGCAGGGCTAAGAGAATGGAGTTATTCGGTTCTGTGGTGGCGAATGTTAAAGATCCGGTTTTGCAATTGCGAACCGAGCACTTAGTGTGGTTTGTGGATCAACAAAAGGTAAACAGCGCCAAACCGACTCAAATTGACAGATACAAAGATAAAATAGTCACAGACAGCGGTTTTGCCGACCAAGTAGATGTAGACTTAAAAACCAAGATTGCGACGCTGACAAAAAACGCTCAGTTGATGCCATCAGACCCGCCGCTGCAAATAGAAAGCAGTTTGATGAGTTGGAATTTTCCGGCGCAATCGGTGATATCGCCCGGGCCTGTGAAGGTTTTTCACCGCATGGAAAAGGTGACGATGACTGGCGATACGGGGCGGGGAGATTTAGAGAAAAAAGTTTTTTATTTGACGGGAAATGTGGTAGGAATTGGGGAAAAACGTCAAGCTCAATTAAATACCGATCGCGTAACGTGGTATTTAACTAACCAGACGTTCGATGCGGAAGGAAATGTGGTATACCGGCAGCTAAATCCGGTGTTTAATTTGACAGGGCCGAGGGCGGCGGGAGAGTTGAAAAATCAAACTGTGATTGTCAAAGGCGACGGTGGCGGCGGTCAAGTAGTTACGGAATTTGTACCGGATGAGTACAAGGGAACTTTGGGACAGTAGATGGGATTGCGATCGCAGATGTCGGCAGATTAACGCAGATGAACGCAGATATAATTAAGATTGGATTGAGTAAGGAGGGGTTGGGATGACGACAACTTTAGAAAAGTTAGAAGGGCTTGATGAACCTATCTTAATTGACGAGCTGAGTTGGAGAGAGTTTAAAGTGGTTGAACAGTTGCTCTCACGCCCAGGGGTGAGATTATCGTTTTTAGATGGGGTGTTGGAGATTAGACGTATGCCTGGAGAAAAACATGAAACGATTAAAGAACGAATTGGTTCTTTACTAGATATTTATCTGCTTCAAATGGGAATTGATTATCAGCCTACTGGTTCGATGACGCTGGAAAGTCCATCGGGGCTGGTGAAGCGAGAAGCTGATAAATCCTATAAATTGGGAGCTAACCGAGAATTTCCTGATTTGGCGGTGGAAGTGGTGGTGACTAGCGGCGGTATTAACAAGTTGGAAGCTTACACACGCCTGGAAATTCCTGAAGTTTGGTTTTGGGAAAATGGCGCACTTCGTATGTATTCGTTGGGGGCTGATGGATATACAGAGGTCGATCGCTCTCAAGTTCTGCCAGACTTAGATATTGTATTATTGGCGCGGTGTATTAATATTGAAAATCACCTTCAGGCAATGCGGGAATTCAGGCAAGCTATTCAATAGAATTTGATTGTGAAATTAATTTTGTAATAATGATTTCTGCCTTTTCTTAAACCTTTTAGTTACTAAGGACTAAAGTTCCTGAATACAACACATCCCAACGGGCAGCATACACTGCAATAGCGGAGCGAAGTCGATCGTCCGAGACAGTAGTAAGTAAAAATACTTCGCGGGGTGACAACGCCTGTGAAACCTTGATTGTAAAAGCATTAAAGCCCCTGAACCTCAAAAAAGATAGGGGATTATTGACAGGCTTATTGACTCATAAGATTGTCCAAGCTAGCCTTGAAACTGATTCAAGGGATCTCGCCACTCTCTTTTATTGACTCACGCCTGGGAAGATATTTTCGCTTGGTCAATTAACTCAAAACCCTGACGCAGCTTTGCTTTTAACCTGCTTGTCTCCCCGTCAAAGTGTTGAGTTTAGGGTTGCTTTAGGCACTATGCACGATCGACTATTAAGTTATTGTGCATCTAGGTTGCCATTTCCTCTATTTGAGAATCCTTGTGGGACGGGCCAGAGAGCCCCTTGAAAAAAAAGCGCAATTTAGCTGGCGTAAGCTTAAGAGTTACGCATAGAACCCCCAAACCCTTTTTCCAAGAGGGCTTTCAAGTTCCCCCTTTTTTAGGGCAGCACGGGGAAGCTGGGTTTCAGACCCTATAGTTCGTAAGTCCTGACTATAATTGTATGCTTAGATCACTTATTATTGAGGTCAAGACCTACAAGTCAATGAAGGTGTACTCAATATCCGTGAAATCTGCAGGTAGGCTTACACTGCAACCCCAAGCAAAATATAGCATTTGACATTTATGGAGATTTCGTCTCAAATGGGGGATCTGTTTTTTTTCATGAATTTGCAAACTGTATCAGTATTAGCCGCTCATTTGGGCCCGGTTATTCAACAATAAGATATCATTAAACCAATTGGCGTTCAAGAGAGACGGAATCAATAATTTCCCTAGAGCTGACTTTAAATGACCAAGGGTGAGCGACTGTTGTTATTGAAATAATCCAAATACTAAAATGACTCCGCCATGACACTAATCGCAAGTGAGAATGAACTTGCAAAAAGCCCTCAAAAAATCCCGCTGCGCCTCGTCTTAGTCGTACCATTCGTCCTGCAAATCTTCGCTGCTGTGGGGCTGACAGGTTGGCTCTCGCTACGCAACGGCAAAACTGCCGTCAACAATGTTACTAGCCAATTACGAACGGAGGTAGTCGCCCGCATCAATCAACAATTAAACACTTACTTGGAAACGCCCCATTTGATCAATGCCATCAGCGTCGATGCCATTGGCCGCTTTGGGTTGTGGAATCCAGACAATATGGGTTCTATGAGAAGCTACTTCTACTGGCAGCTCAAGCAATTTTCCACTGTTAGTTACATCAGTTTTGGAGGGGAAAAAAAAGAATACGCGGGTGCTGGATATAAGGATGATGGCAGTGTGGTTATTGAAATAACCGATCGATCTACTAATTTTCTCAATACGATCGTCAAGGTAGATAGAGAGGGCAACCCGACTCAGTTTAAGGAGACCCACCCAGACTACGATCCCCGCATTCGACCCTGGTATCAAGCTGCAAAAGTTGCCGGCAAACCCCAGTGGAATAAAATTTATCAATATTTTATTCAACCTAGCCTAGGAATCTCCGCTAGTCAGCCTGTTTACGATAAAAATGGCATTTTTAGAGGAGTTGTAAGTACCGATCTGTTTCTCTCAAAAATCGGCGACTTTCTCCAAACTTTAAAAATTGGTAAATCGGGCAAGACTTTCATCATCGAACGCTCTGGCTTGCTAGTGGCTTCTTCCACCGCCGAGAAGCCATTTATCAACAGCAAAAATCGCCAAAAAACGCAAAGATTAAAAGCGATTGAAAGCAGAGTACCTTTGATCAAGGGTACAGCGCAACATTTAATAGAACGCTTTGGTAACTTGACCGAAATTGACAGCAACCAGCAACTAGACTTCATGCTAGATGGTCAGCGGGAATTCGTGCAAGTATCCCCATTCCAAGATGGTCGAGGCCTTAATTGGCTGATTGTTGTAGTCGTTCCAGAAGCCGACTTTATGGAGGAAATCAATGCCAATACCCGTAGCACTATCCTACTCTGCGTTTTAGCGTTAGTGCTAGCGACGTTGTTAGGAATCCTCGCCTCCCGCTGGATTACCCATCCTATTTTTCTTTTGAGTAAAGCGAGTAGAGCGATCGCTAGTGGTCAATTAAACCAAAAAGTAGACGTAAATGGGATAAATGAACTGGGAGTTCTCGCTCAATCTTTTAACCAAATGGCACAGCAATTGCGCGAGTCTTTTGCTGCTTTAGAAAAGACCAACTCAGAGCTAGAAAATCGAGTAGAAGAACGAACAAGTGAGCTAAAAGAGGCAAAAATTGCCGCTGATACTGCTAACCATGCCAAGAGCGAATTCCTCGCCAACATGAGCCATGAACTCCGCACACCCTTGAACGGAATTCTAGGATACTCTCAAATTATGGAACGCGATAAAACTACCACTCCTAAACAAAAAGATGCTATCCACATTATTCACCAGTGTGGTTCGCACTTACTCACGCTGATTAACGATATTTTAGACATTTCTAAAATTGAAGCCAGTAAAATGGAACTTGACAGCTCAAGTTTTAATTTTTCTTCCTTTTTGATCGGGGTTGTGGAAATGTGTCGCATCCGAGCTGAACAAAAAGAAATTACCTTTAGTTATCAAGTATTAAATCAACTTCCTAACGCTGTATATGCTGATGAAAAACGACTGCGCCAAGTTTTGATTAACCTTTTGGGCAATGCTATTAAATTTACAGAAAAAGGAGGTGTTATTTTTAAGGTAGGCGTAATAGGTACGGGGGAAGACTCTGACCAATCACAACTTACTAAAATTCGTTTCCATATCCAAGATACGGGGATTGGAATGGCACCAGAACAGTTAGAAAAAATATTTTTACCGTTTGAACAAGTCGGAAATAGCCAGCAGAAGGCAGAAGGCACTGGGTTGGGATTAGCGATCGCACAGAAAATTGTTCAACTGATGGGAGGCGAAATAAAAGTCGAAAGTATACTCGGTCAAGGCAGCATTTTTTCTTTTGATTTAGAGTTGAATCCCTCATCTGAATTTATTACTCAACCTTCGCCAAATACTTCAATTAATTTAACAGGTTTTAAAGGCAATAAAAATAAAATTTTGTTAGTAGACGACCGATTAGAAAATAGAGGTTTTATTAGAAGCTTTTTAGAACCACTAGGTTTTAAAATCATGGAAGCTTGTAATGGACAAGAGGGTTTAAATAAAGCCATTGATTTTCAACCAGATATGATTATCACAGACTTAGTGATGCCAGTAATGGATGGATTTGAAATGTCGCGACGCTTCCGAAAGTCATCAGACTTTAAGGATGTAATATTGATAGCATCCAGCGCCAGCGTGTTTGAATTCGATCGCCAAAATAGCCAAGAAGCAGGTTGTAACGAGTTCCTGTCAAAGCCTATCCAAGTAGAAGAATTGCTAGAAGTATTAAAAAATTACTTACAAATAGAATGGATTTACGACCAACCTGCGGATTTGAAGATCGCACAGCAGGAAGGTTTCACTAATTTATTAAATGTTCAGAGTGGTGAGCTGGTGATACCGCCATCAACAGAGCTGGTAGCGCTGTTTAATGCAGCTCGGATTGGCGATATTGAAGTGGTTGAGCAGGAAGCCGATAGACTCAAGCAGATAGACGGCAACTATCTACCCTTTGCTAATAAAATCTTGCAATTTGCCAAAAATTTTGAAGAAAAAGAACTACTAGCTTTTGTAAAAAAACATTTGGGGGAATAAAATGCTCAACCAAAAAGACAATGTAATTTTAATTGTTGACGATAACCCGAATAACCTAAAACTTTTGTTCGATTTTTTGAAGGAGTCAGGCTTTAAGGTTTTAGTAGCTAAGGATGGGGAAAGTGCTATTGAGAAGTTACAAGAAGTTTCGCCAAATATCATATTGTTAGATGTGATGATGCCGGGGATAGATGGCTTTGAAACCTGCTACCGCTTAAAAGCATCGGTGGCAACGAAAGATATCCCTGTGATTTTTATGACAGCTCTTACGGATCGCGTGGATAAGGTTAAAGGTTTGTCAATGGGGGCAGTAGATTATATCACCAAACCCTTTCAGCAAGAGGAAGTCCTAGCCCGCGTGCAACTACACCTGAGACTGCGAAATTTGACCAAGACGCTGGAAGAGCAAAATGTGCTTCTCAAACAGGAAATTGAAGCGCGAAAAGAGGCGGAAGCGGCCTTGCAGAAACTCACTTTTGAGTTAGAGGAACGGGTGGCTTCTCAAACTGCTGAACTTACACAAGCTGTGAACGAGCTTCAACAGGCTCAAGTTCAGTTGTTGGAAAGAGAAGAAAAATTAGGACATTATGCTTTTCACGACGCGCTAACGGGTTTGCCTAACCGCGCTTGGTTTATGAATCGGCTGCAACAGGCGATCGACTTGTCGTACAGACGTGAAGATTATCTATATGCGGTATTATTTATTGACCTCGATCGCTTTAAAGTAGTGAATGATAGCCTCGGGCATTTGGTTGGGGATCAATTACTAAAAAGCGTTGCTCGTCAACTGCAAGTTTGTTTACGCCATACAGATGCAGTTGCGCGGTTTGGAGGAGATGAATTTGTGATATTGCTGGAAGATATTAAAGATATTGATGAACCAAGCAGGGTTGCTGAACGCATCCAAAATCAATTAAGGCAGCCGTTTAATTTGAATGATTATGAAGTATTTACCGAGATCAGCATGGGAATTATCCTTAGCACAATGGGTTACGATCGCCCAGAAGACGTGCTCAGAGATGCGGATATCGCAATGTATTATGCTAAAGCTCAAGGTAGAGGGCGTTACGAAGTTTTCGATCCAGCGATGCAAACTGTGGCGATGACGCGGTTGCAGTTGGAAAACGACTTGAGAAGGGCGATCGCGCTACAAGAATTTTGCGTTCACTACCAGCCAATTGTCTCCCTTTCTACGGGGCAACTGAGTGGCTTTGAAGCTTTGGTGCGATGGCATCACCCATCTGGCATCATCTACCCGCCTGCTGAGTTTATCCCTGTGGCTGAAGAAACTGGTTTGATCAATGAATTGGGGTGGTTTGTTTTGCAGGAAGCTTGTCACCAGATCAATATTTGGCAGCAACAGTTTCCCCAAACACCTCCCTTGGCGATTAATGTCAATCTTTCCCCCGTGCAGCTAAAGCAAGCAAACCTACTCAATCGAATTGAGGAGATTTTGCAGCAGACTGGCTTTCCCAGCTACCGTCTCAAACTAGAGATTACTGAAAGCTGCATTTTGGAAACAGTATCCAGGGAAGAAAAGATGTTGAAGCAGCTAAAAGCTCTAGGCCTTATGTTGTGTATCGATGACTTTGGCACGGGCTACTCTTCTTTAAGCCGCTTACACGAGTTTCCCATTGATACCTTAAAGATTGACCGCTCTTTTGTGAGCCGCATTGGGTTAGACAACAGCGGCGTAGAAATTATCCAGACAATTGTGACGCTGGCTCGCAGCCGAGGTATGGATATTGTGGCAGAAGGCATAGAAACGCCAACACAGCTACAGAAACTGCGAGAGTTGGGGTGTGAGTTGGGGCAAGGATATTTATTTTCTAAGCCTGTAGACAGCGAAAAGGCAACCGAATTATTAGGCTTAAAAGTAGGGCTAGCAAGCTGGCCTGACATCTAGTTTGCCTCGATAAATTTTATGAAACTCTTGTGGGACAGGGCAAAAAGCCTACTCTCATCATCATACGAACTCAATGTTAAGTAATTGTTTATACCATATTTAATTCCGGTTTTTTTTAGATTGAACTCGGCAACAAAAAAAAGTTAAAGGACTTTCGCACGGGGTGGGGCGGGTTTACGAGATTGTGTGTTTTAGGCAATTATGATCGGTGAACCCGCCCCTACAAATTTTTGACAATCGTGCAATATGTTTGACGCTTTCTACAACTGTCCGAAACCTTTTTTAGGCTTATCTTTTTTCTTTTTCTTCTTCTGCTGGGCACCCATATAGCCACGGGAACCGGGCTGCATTCCGGGGCCGCCCATTCCGGGCATTCCGGGCATTCCCGGCAATCCTCCCATTCCTGTAAAGTTGCCTTGACTCATTTGCTGCATCATTGTACGCATTTTCTGGAAATCGCTCACCAGCTTAGTTACGTCGTTTTCTGCGTAGCCGGCGCCTTTGCCAATGCGGCGGCGGCGGGATGGAGAACTTGCTAAAAGTTCGGGGTTGCGGCGTTCTTCAACTGTCATGGAATTGATCATGGCTTCGGTGCGTTTTAGCTGCACTTCTCCCTGCCGCATTTGTTCATCTGAAAGTTTGTTCATCCCCGGAATCATTTTCATGATGCCGCCGAGGGAACCCATATTTTTGAGCAGTCTCGTTTGCTTGAGAAAGTCGGTAAAGTCAAACTTTGCCGTGAGCATTTTCTCTTGCATTTTCTCGGCATCGGCGATGTCGAATTCTTCTTGCGCTTTTTCTACGAGGGTCAAGACATCGCCCATGCCGAGTATTCTCGATGCCATGCGATCGGGATAAAATGGTTGCAAGGCTTCCACTTTTTCGCCGACGCCGACAAATTTAATCGGCGCGCCGGATATTTGCCGCACGGATAAGGCTGCACCCCCGCGGCTGTCCCCATCTAATTTGGTTAAGATTGCGCCGGTAATGCCGATTTGTTCGTGAAAGGTACGGGTTAAATTTGCTGCTTCTTGGCCGGTCATGGCATCAACAACTAACAGCGTTTCGTGGGGTTGTACTGTTTGTTTGATGCGGCCCAATTCTGCCATCATGTCTTGGTCGATTTGCAGGCGGCCTGCTGTATCGACGATGATGGTATCAATGCCGATTTGTTTGCCGTGTTCGATGCCTTGGCGGGCAATTTCTACGGGGTCAATGTCTTTGCCTAATTCAAATACGGGTACGTCGATTTGTTTGCCAAGTGTGAGCAATTGGTCGATCGCGGCTGGTCGATATATGTCGGTTGCGACTAGCAGTGCGGTACGATTTTGTTTGCGGAGGTGGAGTGCTAGTTTGGCGGTAGCTGTGGTTTTCCCGGTTCCTTGCAAACCTGCCATCAGGATCACTGTGGGCCCGGATTCGGCGGTGGCGAGGGGTACGTTGGTTTCCCCCATGACGCGCACGAGTTCGTCGTGGACGATTTTAATGAATTGTTGGTCGGGACGGACGCCTGAAACGACTTCTGCGCCTTGTGCTTTTGCGGCTACCTCTCCGATGAAGTTTTTGACGACTTGGAGGTTGACATCGGCTTCCAGGAGGGCGCGGCGGACTTCTTTGAGCGCGTCTTGGATGTTGGACTCGGAGATTTTATTTTGTCCGCGCAGTTTTTTCCAGGTGGATTCGAGTCGATCGGCAAGGGCTTCAAACATAGGGCATTGTTGGCTAGTCAGTCTTTTTTATTTTAGGGCTAAATGGGGCTTTTTGGATTAATGTTTTGCTAATTTTTCAATAATCCTTTCAGGGCGGGCTAGGAGCAACGGCCCACAAGTAAATTATTCATGTGTTGTGGAACAGGCATCTTGCCTGTTCCTAAAACTGTTGCCCTAAAATTCATGTGTTGTGGAACAGGCATCTTGCCTGTTCCTAAAACTATTGCCCTAAAATTCATATATTGTGGAACAGGCATCTTGCCTGTTCCTAAAACTGCTATAAGATGTGAGTTTTTACATATTCTGCGATCGCCGGTTGGAGTTGGAAGAGGGTGCGATCGCCCTTTTGGACTTTTTCGATTAATAACCTCCGTCTCAAGGATTCGACGGCTTTGAGGAATTCTGAAGGGGATAATTCCAGGAGGGCTGGCTTTTTGGAGATTTCGACGGCTTTGATTTGATTTGCCAACCAGGACATTACTTGTTTTTCGGAGTCTGACAAGCGCTGAAAATGTTGGTGCAATAAATATTCTAAGTCTCCTAAAACTAGGCTATCATAGGATAAAAATTCAGAAATATTGCCACTAAATAAGTCTTGAATTGCAGCGGCTACTGTATTTAACCACAAGGGATTTCCTCGGTAAATGTCTATCAATTTTGACCAGTTTTCCGATTCAAGTAAACCTTTTTCTGTGAATATTTCTCGCGCGGATTCGCCTAAACCATTGAGTTGCAATGTTTGACAATTTTTCGAGTGGGTTTCTAAGGCTGCAATTTCTCTGGGTTTTTCCCAACTAATCAAAACTATGCAACTGTTGTGACATGATTCTGCTATTTGTTTGAAGAAAGTGCCATAATTTTCATAGCCTTGTTTGTAGTTTCCTGCTAGTTGTTGCCTGCTGAAAATTGTTTGTACGTCATCGAGGATGATGAGACAGCGGTGCGATCGCAAATAGTTGATTACCCCCCCCAACCCCCCCTTGCTAAGGGGGGGAGACGGAGACGGAGGCTTGATCTCTTCGCCCCCCCTTGATAAGGGGGGGTTGGGGGGGTTAGTTTCTTGCTGCTGCGATAGGAATTTAATTAAGTCGGTTTGGAGTGTTTGTAGGGGTGGCGTGTTGTGGAGGCTTCGCCAGATGATGCAATCGAATTCCTGTTGAATTTGTGGGATTAGTTGCAGTGTCAGGGCGGTTTTGCCAATACCGGATAAGCCTAAGATGCTGATGAGACGGGTGCGGCTTGAAATCCAGTTTTCGAGGGTGGAAAGTTCGGATGTGCGATCGTAAAATGTAGATATTTCTGGTGCGTCGCCTAAGTCGATGCGGGGCTGTTTTGCTGTTGGTTGGGGGTTTTGGGGTGTTTTGGGCGATCGGGCTTTTTCATGACAAATGTTAACGTTATGATTAACAGTTATATTCTCGCCTGTTACATTTTCAACAATAGCCAATTGATAATTATAAAAACTTGCCTTTTCTAATACAGTCCTAAAATTGTTTTTAGTAATATTTTTTTTCAATGCCTTAGAAAGTATTTTCCAAAGTTGCGATCCGACATTTCTGACATGACTTGGACTTGAGTAAACTTCTTGAGCAATTTGCGTGTAAGTTGTGTCTTGTAAAGTTCCCCGCAGGATAGCTTCTTGCACGTAATCTAAATGCTTTCCCGTCTTAGCAAAAATTAGCTCATCTGCCAGCGTCAAAACTTCGGCAATATCCATAGATTAGGGAGAAGCTGGAGTTGTACGCCATTAATTATACCTGACATTTCGTACAGTTGTGACATTTTTGATTTTGTCATCTATCTAAAGTCAGGACTTTTCCTACACAGTTCATCCTTTATATTAATTGATTAAGGTATTAGCAGGATATTTTTATGAAGCGAGTGCGGTGGCTCAGCGGTTTGTTGTCGGCTGGGGTATTGTCTTTTAGTTTAGCGACTGTTGGCGCACAAGTTGCCCAGGCCCAGCGGCCAATTCATATATTCGACCTAAGCTGTGTTGGCAGATGGCCTACTTATCGGGCTAGTCGCATCAGGAGTAAAGATATTTCCATAGGTAGAGAATTATATACAAGTATTTTAGATACGACACCAACCGGTTTCACTTGTAAACTTCCAGGCGGTCGCCTCTCTCTCCGATTGGAGTATGGAGTTAGTGATAACGATAACATTCCACCCCCCCAAATAGACGTTTACGTAGATGGAAATCAAGTAGCTTCCCAAGTAGGAAAGGAGGGAAGGGTCAATACGATGCTGGTAGATGTTAGTAATGGTAAAAGTCTAGCTATTGATATCACTTGTTCCAGAGCAACAAATTGTAGTGAAGGTATTACACCCTACTACTTTTTCTCATTCCATATTATACCAGGGGCAGGCTCTCCAGGGAGTAGATAAATTATGAGTATTAGCCGCCGTCAATTTAATCGTATCGTCATCTGGGGTGGAGCTTCTTTTACTGCTTCCGCCACATCCGGCATCTTTTTCCCCAAACCTGCCGAGGCTTATTCCCTAGAATTTCCGATTAGTGCTTTATCAGCCGATCGCGTTTTCAACGGTATTCAAAAATATTGCGGAGCACAGCCCATCCCCGGCGTTCTAACACCAATTTTACAAGGCAATACTAATGTTAGCAGTCAAATAAAACCAGCGGCCGCCAACGCTATTCGCAGGGCAGATAAAGAATTTGTCGATCGCAATTTTACTAGCAAAAGAACCGAATTAGCCCAGCTCGGCAAGAGCGAGGAGGATAATACTAAATCTGTAAGTCGGCTGTGGGGGCGGCAAAGACAGGAGAAAGTCGGCCCTAATGTTGGCTTTGGGTTTGTACAAATGTGGGAAAATCAATACAGCGATTCCAAAATTTCCGGGCCGACAATGTGCGCTATTCATAACGCTCAAAAAGTCTTAGCTGACCAAAGATTGACACCTCCTGAAATCGCGGCTTCTGTATTGCCAAGTCGATCGCGAATAGATGATACAACAGCTTGGGGAGGGGATGCGGATGCGTCTGCTGGGAGGAATCCCGGTGCTGTTTTTGCTCAATACGATACAGCGGCGGGTACGGTGACATCTCGCTACGATTTAGTTGAACCGGGGCCGAGAGGTTTTGGGCGTGTTGAGTATACTATTGAAGCGGAAGATCAGCCTCGGCGGGTGATTTTGGTGACGGTGAGGTTTTAGGGAAAGAGTAATATTAATTCTCGTGTTTGTTGTCGAGTCCGACGGGGGTTTAAACCCCCGTCTCATAGCGAAAGTCCTTTGAAAAGGACTGAAATGCCGATCAACGGATCGTAATACAGATATTCGGTAGGGACACAGCAGTGCTGTGTCCTCTTTCTGTATTTATTTCGATAGTTTCCCTACGGCGGATACGGACACGGCAGTGCCGTTTCCCTACAAATATTCTGTGCAATTAATCGGATTTGATATTAGTCCTCTTTAGAGGACTTCAGCTTTGAGGCAGGGGTTTAAACCCCTGCCGGACTCTCGGACTATTGCGAAGGCCGGACTGTCGAAATATTCCTAATTTTGGAGGACCGGAATATTGCGACAGGTGTACAATATCAAATCAATTTGACCTTTGCAGTTGACCAATCAAATCTAATGCTTTTTGAGCATCTGCATTCATTCCTTGAGCCTTAAATAAACGAGCCGCTTGCTGCAAATCTGCGATCGCCCCTTGTCTATCTCCCATTCTCACTAACGTAATGCCTCGATTAGCAAAAGCCTTAGCATAACTGGGATTGAGTTGAATTGCTTGAGTGTAATCAGCTAAGGCAGAGCGATCGTTATTGATGCGAAACAGCGCTAATCCTCTGTTAAAATAAGTGTTAGCGCGACCGGGATTAATTTGCAGCGCTTGATTGAAATCGTCGATCGCCCCTTTTTGATCGCCCAAGTCGGAAAGTGCTAATCCTCGGTTGTTGTAAGCCGCTGCAAAGTTTCTATCCAAGCGGATGACTTGAGTATAATCTGCGATCGCCCCCGGTTTATCTCCCATTGCTGACAAAACCAGCCCCCGATTGTAGTAAGCATCGACATAACCGGCATTTAGGGCGATCGCCTTGCTATAATCAGCGATACTCTTGGGCATTTGTCTCAAATCGGAATAAGCGAGGGCTCGATAGAAATAAGCTTCCGCGTAATCAGATTGAGTTTGAATTGCTTGGTTAAAATCGGCAACAGCCCCTGACAAATCTCCTTTGTCAAACCGAGTTAAACCGCGAACGTAATAAGTCTTAGCATCTTGCGGATTGTTCAGTTTCAGAGGTGCAGTAGCGGCGGTTGAAGTATTCACCAAAATAGCAGAACGATTTAACCCTGCATCCGACAATTTAGCTATAAAAGTGTTAATAGGAATTGCAGCATTAAACCCTGTTTTAGTGGCAACTTTACCTGTAGGGTTTCCGCGACTATCCGTTACATCATCATAATCCCGATCGCCTTCTCCGTGAACTCCAACTACACGACCTTCTCCATCAAATACAGGCCCTCCACTCATGCCTCCTTTCGTAACGGCATTGTAGCGCAAAGTATAACCGCGCGGATGATTCGGGAGACGGCTGGTAACATAACCCGGTACAAACTCAAAATTGCGCTGAGTTCCCTGTTTTTGCTGCGCTACGTTAGCTGGATAGCCAAACACAAAAATTTCTGCCCCAACTGTCGCTTGTTCTGAATCTCCTAAAGTAACAACTGGATAAGATTCTGTACTGTTAAATGTTACGACTGCTAAATCGGGTTCATTCTGACTTTTTTGCAAACGAACAACACGGGTTACTTGATGGTTTTTTCCCGTATTAGTGCGAATCATATAAGTAGGTTTATCATCATCAACTACATGGTTAGCTGTCAGTACAGTGTAAGTCGTGCCTTGTTTAGCAAGAATAAATCCAGTCCCGCTACTCACTCCATTTGAATATTGACCATTAATTTGAACGGTGGCAGAAATAGCTAATTGAGCAATTTCTTGGGGAGTTTTTGCGAAAACTGGTGCTTGTGCAAAAACAACTATTCCTGCTACCGCTACTTTTCCTGCTAGGATGCTGGTGAGGGAATCAAACCGCGAATAATCCCTATTCATAGATGATTGCTGAAGACTAAGATTTTTTATACTCCGAATAGTATAGATTAAAATAAAATTTCTGAAAACCAGGAACCCAGGATGTTTCCAGATAATTTCGATTTTTATGACATTTCGTACATTTCGTATATTTCCGCCATTGCCGGCATTACTATGCCATATTTTATTTGTATATCTTCTAAGTTAACCAGCTCGAACTGCATCCCGAAACACTTTCAAAGCTTCTTTTTCTTCGGACATTTGCAGGCATCTCCCCAGCAATTCTAGATCCAAATCCGGCAACAGCATACTCCGAGAAACGCGATCGTAACCCTCCGAGTGCAGTTGGTAAATCGAAAATACTCCGTCTTCCCAAAACCAAACTTCCCCTACGTTAAATCTGCGGTAGTATTCCAGTTTATTAATAGTTCCGCTAGTAAAAACAACTTCGATCGCCAAATCGGGTGTTTCTCGCTGCCGTCTGTCTTCGCCAAAGTAGTAAGATAAATCTGGTTCCTTGCTGCTGCCTTTTGCTTCCCCTTGGAGTGTAGCGCTACCCGTCGGTCTAAAACTAATATCTTTTTCTACGAAAAAGGTCATTAACATTCCTGCCAGCAGGCATTTAATGATTTCATGCTTCGACGAACTTGTCATAATTTCCACATATCCGTCGAGGTAAGACAAGCGAACACTGCGAGTGTACTCTAGCAATGAATCCAGAGCTTTGAACTGTTCCCAAGTCATTGATAGCGGCAAAATCAACCGCTGTTCCGGGAGTGCAGTTAATTTGGGGTGAGTGGCAATGGTCATATATACTTTACCCGAATTTTAATTTCTACTTTTAGATTAGCATAAAAATATATAAAGGGAGAAATTGGGGAATTCGAGCGCTCTTGTTCCCCCCTTGTTAAGGGGGGTTAGGGGGGAGCTTGCCCGTCTAATTCCCTACAAATAATTAAGTCAAAAACTGGAATTGAGAACCGTTAACTGCCAAAGCAAACGGACTTGCCTGTTCAAATGCACCGACAAGTTCAAAGCTGTCCGTGTTTAAAACTATCCCCACAATCTGTCCGGTAGTTATGTTTTCAATCACCATGTCGTTGATAATTCCGTCATTATCGTAAGCAATCAAATTGTCGTCTTCAAAGAAAAGATCTAGTTCTGTTAAACCGTCCGTCAAACCGATGCGATCGCCCTCGTCAAAGTTAAAATCGGTAACGACATCTGCTCCATCTATACCAAATGCTTCATCGTTGCTTCTGAGGACGAATATGTCACCACCGAGGCCTCCCGTGAGCACGTCAACTCCCCGATCGCCCGCGATGAAATCGTCGCCATCATTGCCGTCTAAATCGTCGTCTCCTTGCCCTCCCCGCAGGATATCGTTCCCGAACCCTCCGAAGATAAGGTCATTTCCGGCGTCGCCCCTAACTACGTCGTTGCCATCATTTCCATCCAGGAGATCGTTATCTTTCCCGCCGTAAATTATGTCATTTCCGCCGCCAGCGCCGATAACATCATTGCCGTTATTTCCTAACAGCCGTTCGTTAGAATCCGACGAACCTCCTATAGTATCGTTGCCGTCGAGTCCCCAAACTCCCCAGGGAAAAGACGGCAAATTTCCATTCCCTACGTTAATCTCATCGGGTGTAGCGAATCCCAAAAGACGTGGCCCGCCGCCAGCAAATACAGGAAATCCCGTCACATCGGCAATGAGATTGTTAACCGTTAAAGCCATAACTATGTCCTTTCAAAAATCCTGTTAGCTCTATTATACATTTTAATTATTTCCTTGCCCAATAGCAAGGATGTTGGGATTGTGGCTGCCACTTTTATTTCCTCAATTAATGACAAGCAATCTGTTGGTCTATAGTCAATTACAATTACCAATACTTCTGCTACGCGATCGTATAAGTTACCAATTCCCAATTCCCAATTACCAATTACCAGGGCTACGCCTCATTCAACCCAAAGCGGCTATATATCTCGCCTCAGAGTCAAATAGCATTAGTTGCTGACACTATCCGCTACTGTCTACCGCTTATAATGGGTGTTACCCGCCAGGTGGTAAACACGTTAATATCACCTATAACGTCGAGACTGAGAGGTTGTTTGTGAATAAAAGTAAAAGTCCCTGGGCCCATCCTCCGAGAAAACACCCAGTTTCCGATACCCACACAAAAACTTTACAAACAGAATCTAAGCTCTTTACAAAGCCATAATCGCCGATCGCTAATATTCTTTGGCAAAATCCACTGCTTTCAGGTGTTTTACTCATGTCTACTCCTAAATCGTCTGCCCATCAAAACAACAACAACTCCGTAAAATCACTGCCAGCGACAGATATCGTCCCAACAAAGCCAGATAGTAACAATCTGCCCAGCGAACCAAGTATAGAACAGCTACTGGAAGCTTTGGCGGGCCAAGTACCCAGTCAATCTTCAGAAATTGAACCCTTGAAAACGTGGAAACAAGATTTACAGCGACTGTTTCAATTTCTCGGCGATCGCCGCGTTTTAATCGCAGTAATGCAACCGGGAACTTTTGCCCTGCGTTACGCTAACGCGGCATTTTGTCGCTTGGCCGGTTGGGAGGAAACGTCCTTGGCAACTCAATCTACCAACGGTTGGTTTGCAGAAACCGACATCACTCTGCTGGAACTGTTCGAGGATTGGGGCGGCAAAACAGCAGAACAATTGTACCGCCGCCACCTTTTGCACTGGGTATTTAAGCAATATTATCAAATTGACATTGACGGTTTGCGGGTGCTAGACGAACCTGTCACGGCGAGTGTAAAAAACCCCAAACACCGAGAAGCCAGATTCATAGAATTTTGGCTGGGTTCGGAACAGTTAAAAATTACTCGAATTGACTCAAACATAGATGAATTTGCGGATGTTTCTTTAAGATTAATGCCTGTTGCAGAACGGGAAGCTTGGCTGATGCAGCCGAATCAACTGGAGAATTTAGCCGATCGATTGCAGTTGGATAATTACCGCGTAGAAGGTTTGCTGCTGCTAGAAGGTTTTGATGTCACCGTACAGGAGCAAATTCGGCGGCTGACTCAGTTATTGATCGATCAAGATTCGATGCTGCGGCCAGACAAATTTGAGAAAATCGATCGGTGTTTGCGATCCCTCTTCAATGCTGACGGCACTTTGCTGCTGCGGCCCGACGGCGAACAGGTACAGCTATTAGTTGCAAAAGACGGCCAACATTTGCAGCCGATTCTTTATTCAATGCACTCCCTAGAAGCTTCTCACTTTTTGAAGGCCACAGCAGCAAATCAAGTTTGGAACGTGCCAGACTTGCGTAGGGAGTGCGAAACTGAGTGCGATCGAACTTTGCGGAGAATGGGAACTCGATCGATGCTGCTGGTACCCCTGGTAGTCAAATCCGTCACCCGCGAGGGGTGCGGGCAGCGGATTTTGGGTGTTGTGGGGCTATTGTGCGATCGGCCAAACCACTTCAACGGCATTGACGCTAAACACGCCCAAGAACTCATTCCCGCCTTCATTGCAGCCCTGCGGCAAGCCATCCAGGAGCGGTTTACCCACATTCACAACATCCACCCCGCAGTCGAGTGGCGGTTCGCCCAAGAAGCAGAAAGGCGAAGTTGGGGACTACCTCCAGAAACAATCGTATTTGCTGACGTTCATCCGCTGTACGGAATTTCGGACATTCGCGGTTCTAGCGACGAAAGAAACCGAGCCATTCAAACTGATTTGCTCGAACAATTCCGCTTAGGTTTAGTCATAGCTGATGCCGTTTGCCAAACACAAACTACCCACCTCGGCGAGCAATTGCGGCTCGACTTGCTCGACTACATCCAGCATTTAAAAGAAAAAGTAACAGTCGATATGGAGGTGCGAGCCGCCGAGTATTTAAACGAGCATTTAGAAGTATATTTTGACTATTTTGTGCAGTGCGGGCCCAAGGTTCAGGCAGCCGTTGAAGCTTACCAAGCAGCCTGTGAAAATGAACACAACTGCGTTTACACCGATCGCAACCGCTACGACCAAATGCTGAACCTAATCAGCACCAAACTCCAAGAAACCTGGGCCCGCTGGCAAGAAAAAATGCAGCAAATTCTTCCCCACTACTGCGACATCGAATGCACCGACGGCATGGATCACATGATTTATGTAGGAAAATCGATCGATCCCAAATTCAGCCAGTTTCACCTACACAGTTTGCGGTACGAACAACTGCGAGCAATTTGCGATTGTGGCCGCACAGTTTTTCGGCTGCAAGCCGAGTCTCAAATCAACATGGAACTCGCACATTTAGTCTTAGTGCAGAATACCACGATCGACATTTTTCACAACGAAAACACCGAAAAAATGTTTGATGTCAAAGGCACTCGCGATATCCGCTACGAACTTGTCAAAAAGCGGATCGAAAAAGCCGTTGACAAAGACGCACAAGAACGGATTACCCAGTCGGGGATGTTGACTGTTGTTTATTCCACAGAGGAGGAGTGGGAAGAATATCAGCAATACTTGCGCTACTTGTCTCGCGAAGGTTGGGTAGAGCCAAAAGTTCAGACGGGCATGGTAGAATCACAACAAGGAGTTAGCGGTTTAAAATTCGCCCGCGTGCGTATTTTGCCTGAACCGGAATCTATTTCTACTATCTGTGAAGTTACGGTTGTTACCGATTGAGAAGCCATTCAATTGCCTGTTTGATGCGGAGTGCGATCGCTCCCATCTCCTGCTGTTTGAGGCCCAGTGCGATCGCTCCCATCCCCCTGAAAAACTGTGCAGCGAAAGCATTCTGGACTCACACACAATACCAAGATTTCATTTATGATATTTGTTGACACCAACGACCAAGCCCACATTTTCACTTAGTGTATATTCCGTGTGATTGGAAATCGCCAAATACACGATCGCAATCACACAAAATCAAGATTAAGTAATGTTAATCTAATGAGAATTAGCTCCTGTAATTTCTAACTTAAATGATGTTAAACTTATCACAATACCAAATAACTTCTACTCTGCACGAAGGCGTCGAAACAATAGTCTATCGCGGACAAACACCGACAGACGCGCCCCCAGCAATTCTGAAAGTCCTCAAAGCCGAATATCCCACCCTCGAAGCCATTACCAGGCTAAAACACGAATATCAAATCCGCCAAAATTTAGACAGCGAACAAATCGTCAAAGCCATCAGTCTCGAAACATTCGACCACCGATTAGGAATCGTTTTAGAAGACTTTGGCGGCGAATCCCTCGCAAAACTGCTGGAAAGAGAAACCTTGAGCCTGCAAGCAAAGTTACACATCGCCATCCAAATAGTCAAAGCCTTACAATACCTGCATTTTCATCACATTATTCACAAAGACATCAAACCCAGCAACATCATAATTAACTCGCAAACAAAACAAGTAAAACTCACCGACTTCGGCATTGCTACAAAACTCACCAAAGAAAATCCGCAATTTAACAATCCCCACTCAGTCGAAGGCACCTTAGCCTATATGTCACCCGAACAAACCGGGAGAATGAACCGCACCCTCGACTACCGCACCGACTTTTATTCCCTTGGTATCACATTATATGAAATGCTGGCAGGAAAATTGCCTTTCTGCAGCAACGACCCCTTAGAAGTAGTTTACAGTCACATCGCAGTTCAACCAATATATCCCCATCACATCAATTCAGAAATACCTGTCGCCATCTCCGAGATAGTGATGAAATTGATGGCAAAAAATGCCGAAGATAGATATCAAAATGCGGCCGGATTGTTAGCCGACTTAGAAATTTGTTTGCATCAGTTAGAAACCACCGGACAAATTGCCGAATTCATCCCCGGACGCTTAGATATTCTCAGCCAATTGTTAATCCCCCAAAAATTGTACGGTAGAGAACAACAAGTCAACGAACTATTAGCAGCATTTGAACGTGTAGGGGCGGGTTCACCCAAATCTTTGCCACCCAACCTAAATACAGAAAAACCCGCCCGCCCCAATGCAGAAACCCTTTCAGCCGCATCTTTTCCACCAAACCAAACTACAGAAAAATTCGCCCATTGCCAAAGCGAATTAATGCTAGTATCAGGCTACTCAGGCATCGGTAAATCAGCCGTAGTCAACGAAGTTAGCAAACCAATTACCCGGTCAAAAGGTTACTTCATCAGCGGCAAATTTGACCAACTAAAACGCAACATTCCTTATGCCTCATTAATCCAAGCATTTAACTCCTTGCTGCGACAATTGCTAACAGAAACAGCACTTTCATTAGAAATATGGCGCACTAAAATTTTAACAGCAGTGGGAACAGAGGGCAAAGTAATTGCCGACGTAATTCCCAAAGTTGAATTAATCATCGGCAAACAGCCAGATGTGCCAGAACTCGCCCCTGTAGAATCCCAAAATCGATTCAATCGGGTATTCAAAGAATTTATTCGCGTTTTCGCCCAAAAAGAACACCCCCTAGTTATCTTTTTAGACGATTTGCAATGGGCAGATTCAGCAACATTAAAGTTGATGCAAATACTGATAACTGACCCTGACCAGGAATATTTGTTGCTAATCGGTGCCTATCGAGACAATGAAGTTAGTCCGACCCACCCCTTAATTCAGACTGTAGAAGAAATTGAAAAAACTGGTACAATAGTCAACAATATCGTGTTGCAACCGCTGGATTTAGCAAATGTCACTGAATTAGTCGCTGAAACACTCAACACTTGCACAGAAAAAGTAACAAATCTAGCCGAGTTAATCTGGAATAAAACGGGCGGCAATCCTTTTTTCTTGACCCAATTACTCCAAGCACTTTATCAAGACTCTCTTTTGAAATTTGAATTTAATCACATTACAAATAAGGGAAGTCAAAATGGCTGGTATTGGAGTATTGATGAAATCCAAGCCATTGGAATCACCGATAAAAGTGTGGTGGAACTGGTAGCTTCTCGCATTGAAAAGCTGCCCGCACCCACGCAAGAAGTGTTGAAGCTAGCAGCTTGCGTTGGAGATAAATTTGCTCTAGATGTGCTGTCACTTGTTAGCGAAAAGTCAGCTAATACGACAGCAACGGAACTTTATTCAGCTTTGCAAGCCGGGTTAATTCTACCCTTGAACGATGCTTATCGCATTCCTTTAGTTTTCGATCGAGCCGAATCAATCAATCTCAAGTTAGACACTTCGCGGGTTAGTTACAGATTTTTGCACGATCGCGTTCAGCAAGCCGCATATTCCCTAATTCCCGAAGATCAAAAGCAATCCACCCATTTAAAAATCGGTCAATTACTTTTAAAAAATACTCCACCCGACAAGCTTGAAGAAAACATTTTTGATATTGTCAATCAGTTGAATTTCGGAATTGACACGATTAGCCAGCCATCAGAAAAAACGCAGTTAGCAAAATTAAACTTAACGGCTGGACGCAGGGCAAAAGCTGCTGCTGCTTATGAAGCTGCTGTTAGGTATTTGCGGGTGGCTATGGAATTATTGCCTGCAGATTGTTGGCAAAGTCACTATGAGTTGACGTTAGCAATTTACGAGTCACTATCCGAAGCTGAATACTTAAACATTAACTATGAAGATTCCAAAAAATTGGTAAACTTGGTTCTGCATAAAGCTAAAATTTTAGTCGATAAAATAAATGTTTATGAACTTCAAATCCAGTCTTACAATGCTCAAAATAGACTGGTAGAATCACTAAATACAGGACTAGAAGTGCTGAAACTGTTAGGCATTTCTTTTCCTCAAAACCCTAACGCGCTAAATATTGTGGCGGGAGTGATTAATACAAAACTGAGCTTGGGATTGAAACCAATTGAGGATTTAGCTAACTTGCCAGAAATGATTGAGCCCGACAAACAAGCAGCCATGCGGATTTTATCAGGGATTCTCAGCACTGCTGTTCAGGCAAAGCCCCGCCTGGTACCGCTACTGGCATCTAGGATGGTCAAGCTGTGCATTAAATATGGTAATTCGCCTTATGCGAGTATTGCCTACGTTTTTTATGGCGTAGTTATGTACAAGCTAGGGGAGAGTAGTTTGGCATACCAATTCGGTCAACTGGCAATTAAGATGTTAGACAAATTTCCCTCCCGTTCAATCAAATGTAGAGTTTATACAGCCTTTGGTTCTTTTATTAACCACTGGAACGCCTCTGTCAAGTCAGGATTAGGCGATCTCAAAGAAGGTTTTCAAGCTGGGATCGAAACTGGAGAGTTGGAATATGCTGGTTATTCTATAGGTGAATATTGCTTCAAAAAACTGTCGATAGGAGATCCTCTAGATTTGGTGGAGCAGGAGACTGGTAAGTATCTGAAACTAATGCAGCAATCTCAACTAGAAATGGCTGTACAGTATATAAGTATAGGTAGGCAGACAGCCCTCAATTTGCGCGGTCAAGCTGTCGAACCCTGTCATTTAGTCGGTGAGAGATTTAATGAAGTCAAAACGCTCCCCATTTTAATAGAATCTAAAAACTTTTTTTTAGTTAGTTTGGTTTATAATGCCAAAACTCAGCTTAATTTTATTTTCAGAAAATACGCGGAAGCATTGGAAAATTCAAGGTTATTTGAGAAATATGAAGAAGCCACAGCCGGATTTTATGTGGTTTCTCTGAATAATTTTTACTCTTCTCTCAGTATCATCGCTTTGTATCCAGCAACGGGCAAAGGGGAACAAAAGCAATATTTGGAAAAAGTGCTGCAAAACCAAAAGAAGATGAAAAAATGGGCAGTTCATGCTCCGATGAATTATCAACACAAATACGACTTGGTAGCAGCGGAAACAGCGCGAGTTTTGGGGCAAAATACCGAAGCAATGGAATTGTACGATCGCGCAATTGATGGAGCAGCCAAAAACGGTTACATTCAAGAGGAAGCATTAGCCTGTGAATTAGCAGGAGAATTTTATCAAGCTTTGGGTAAAGAGATAGTTTCTCAAGCATATCTGACTAAAGCCTATTATGGATATATCCATTGGGGAGCCATAGCTAAAGTTAAACACTTAGAATTAACACATCCTTTCTTAGCAGCACAGACGCGCACAATTCAAACCCCAACCCTCGATGTCACCCGCACTGCCACGGGAAATACTACCAGTAGTAGTTTAGGCGATTTCTTAGACTTAGCTACTTTTATTAAGTCAGCGCAAGCCATTAACGGTGAAATAGTTCTAGAAAAATTGTTGACCAAATTAATCAAAATTATTTTAGAAAATGCGGCCGCTCAAAAAGTAGTGCTGCTGCTGCTGAAAAACGATATCCTCTGCATAGAAGCTACTGGCAGTTTTGCGGAGGATACAGTGACACTTTTACCCTCTATTCCCGTAGAAAATAGTCAAGATGTTCCCCTGTCTGTGATTAATTACGTCCACCGCAGTCAAAAGCATCTGGTTTTAGACAATGCTACTGTCGCCGAACCTTTTAACGTAGATACCTACATTCAGAAATATCAACCCAAATCAATTCTCTGTTTGCCGATTATTTATCAATCTCAGCGGCGCGGAATAATTTATTTAGAAAATGCTTTGACAGTGGGAGCTTTTACAGCAGAGAGAGTAGAAGTATTCAAAGTGTTAATTTCTCAAGTGGCTATTGCTGTAGAAAATGCTGGTTTGTACGCACGGGAGCAAGAAAAATCTCAACAGTTAGAAAAATCTTTCAATGAATTGCAACAGGCCCAACTGCAACTTATTCAAAGCGAAAAAATGTCTGCTCTCGGCAACTTAATTGCAGGGGTTGCTCACGAAATTAACAATCCGCTGGGTTTTATTGCGGGCAATCTTGATGCTGCTGCTGAGGCTAGCTTAGATTTGATTGATTGCTTACAACTTTACCAAGAAAAATTTCCTAATCCGGGAGATGAATTACAGGATAAAGCATCGGAAATTGATTTAGAATATTTGATCGAAGATTTGCCGAAAATGCTTTTATCTATGAAATCAGGTACAGAGCGCATTCGCAATATTAGCAAGTCTTTGCGGACTTTTTCCCGCGCTGACAGTGCGAATAAAGTGTCAGCAAATATTCATGAGGGCATCGACAGCACTTTGATGATTTTACAGTATCGCCTGAAAGCTAAAGATACTCGCCCGGCGATTAAGATTATCAAAGAATACGGAGATATCCCGCCAGTTAAATGTTATTTTGGGCAACTGAATCAGGTATTTATGAATTTGCTGGCAAATGCGATCGAGTGTTTTGACGAATTCAATCAGGGTCGCACTTATGCTGAAATTGAAGCTTTACCGAATACGATCGCCATTATCACTCAAGTCTCCGAGGATAGCAACAGCGTGGTGATTAAAATCAAAGATAACGGTCAAGGGATGTCATCGGATCTCAAGTCGAAAATATTTGACCATTTATTTACTACTAAAGGAGTAGGAAAAGGTACCGGTTTGGGGTTGTCTATCAGCCGACAAATTGTGGAAGAAACCCACGGCGGTAAACTAACTTGTGAATCGGTGCTGGGAGAAGGTTCGGAATTTGCGATCGCCCTGCCGCTTGGATAAAATTTATTCACCATGCTTACGGAATCAGTCATTGCCAATTGTTTAATCTCAAATCTCCAATCTCAAATGGTATGACTTGTGCTTAACACACACTTGGAAATTTGTCAATTCCTAAATATCTATCAAATAGTCCACAGTTCACTGTTTAAAGCAGGCAGTATGCAGTTACATTATTAGCTAAATGTAATAACTATATTTGATAGGAGTTTTTCGAGTGAACGCTGCCGAACAAGCCAAAAATATAGAAGTTGCCAGCAAAATTGCTGCGGTTGTTAATTTATTCAAGTCCGAATTCCCGGATGCAAAAGTCGATTTGAAACCTTGGATGAATGACGAGGATACCAGAGAACTTGTAGATCCAGATTCGATCGACATTGGCTTCCATTTCCCCGGTAGAAGCCGCTTGTTGCAAAGCCGCAGCATCTTGATTCAAATCCGATTTTACCAAGATCCGGTAGAAGGATATCGGCGGGCGATCGGGGTTGAGGCAGCCGGTTACGATCATACTGGTCAGCAGTGGCGCTTTTCCACGGTGGAAAATTGGAGTTTTTTCGGTCAAACCGAACCCGCTGCGGAGTCGGGCCAAAAACTCAAAGACTTTTGCCGCGAGATATTCGGTTTGTTTAATCAATCTTTTTGAGGACTTCAGTTTTCACTGCGAACCTGTTTGTAGTAAGGACTTTAGTCTTTGCTATTATCGCAATTGTCGATCGACTTACAGCCAACTGGATAAACAGATTTGTAAGTAGTCGATCGCTTGCCAAACAAAGTATAGCGGTTATCGCGCACTTGTTCGTACACGCGATCGCCCATCCACTTCATCCCCGGCATGGCGCGGTAAGCAGCCACAAACACCTCGCCAGCAGGCAATATCCGTCCGATTTCCTCCGCCGCATCGCTGCCTTGCCAGCGGCGTTCCGGGGTGTTACCATCTATCAAAATCATCCCCATTTCGCAGTCTTCAGACGTAATCCCAAAGCGATTTAATTGCTCTAAATCTTGCATGGAAATATACTCAAAATTCTTGCCTTGGTCTAAGTTTTCTAGTAACTGCACCAAGGTAACGCAGAGATTGCAATTGCCGTCGTAAATTACGCTATATTTCATTAGTTGACTGTTGACTGTTGACTGTTAACTGTTGACTGTTGACTACTGACTGTTGACTGTTAACTGTTGACTGTTGACTGTTGACTGTTGACTGTTAACTAATGACAACTGACTACTGACTACTGACTACTGACTACTGACTATTCCCCACAGGAATCTCGATCGCAAATTCCGTGCCTTGACCCGGTGCAGAATCGCACTTAAGCAGACCGCCGTGTTTTTCCACCACAATTTGATAGCTGATAGACAGCCCCAAACCTGTACCTTTACCAGGTTCTTTCGTAGTAAAAAACGGATCGAACAGCCTTTTGTGAACATCTATCGGAATCCCCGGCCCGTTGTCAGCAATCCGAACCACAATATGAGAAGGATGCCGCATTGAATCATCAGAAACAGCAGAATCTGCTTGCATCACAGCATCCTGTTCATATTTTACATCCGTACAAATCCGCAGCGTCGGCGAAGGACAATAAGGAATAGGCGCCAGTTGTCCCTCTGCCCACTGTCCAGTCTCCATTGCCTCTTCCAAAGCATCAATTGCATTGCCAATAATATTCATAAAAACCTGATTCAACTGTCCTGCATAACACTGTACGCGGGGCAAATTCCCGAACTCTTTGAGCAGCGTAATTTTTGGATGTCCTGCCGTTTCTTTAAACCTGTGCTGCAAAATCAACAAAGTGCTTTCAATCCCTTCGTGAATATCCACCTGCTTTTGTTCGGCTTCATCTAATCGCGAAAAATTCTTCAGTGACAGCACAATTTGGCGAATTCGCTCTGCTCCCATTTTCATCGAATTTAACAGGTTCGGCAAATCTTTGAGCAGAAAATTCAAATCGATATCATTTATCTCTTGTTGAATTGCCCGTGTGGGCTGCGGGTATTCCTGCTGGTAAAGTAGGAGCAGTTTTAGCAAGTCTTTAAAGTAATCGTCAGCGTGCATGACGTTGCCGTAAATAAAGCTAACTGGATTGTTGATTTCGTGAGCAACGCCAGCGACTAATTGCCCCAAACTTACCATTTTTTCATTTTGAACCATCATGCTTTGAGTTTTATGCACGTCCCGTAAGGCTTTGGCCAATTCTAGATTTTTAGTCCTCAATTGACTTTCGGAAAGTCGCACGGCTTCTTCTGCGTGTTTGCGATCGGTAATATCTTTACGAATTGCTACATATTGATGGGGTTCGCCGTTCGTATTTAAGAAAGGTACAATCGTAGTATCCAACCAGAATAATGTGCCGTCTTTAGCTTGATTTTTCATTTCTCCTCGCCAAACCTTTCCCTGGCGGATGGTTGACCAAAGCTGCTTGAAAAAATCTGCTGGGTGATAGCCAGAATTTACAAGTCTGTGGGTTTTGCCGATCAGTTCTTCTCGGGAATATTTAAATTGTTCGCAAAATTGATCGTTGACATAGGTAATGGCTCCGAATTCGTCGGTATTCGAGACAATTGCCGATTGATCCAAAGCAAATTTTTCAAATTCCAACTCTTTGAGAGTTTGGCGCAATTCTGCTTCTGCTTGTTTGCGATCGCTAATATCGGTAATCATCCGCAACACCCCGGAAAATTCGCCCTCACCGTCGAACATCGGCGTCGCCGAGACGATCGCCCACAAGTGAGATCCGTCTTTGCGAGTAAACTTAAAATCGTGGCGTTCGCGAATGCCTTGCCGCCGGCGCTGGACGTAACTTTCTGCTATTTTCCTAGACTCGCAGTCGATAAACTCAAATAGCGATCGCCCCAGCATTTCCTCCACAGTATACCCCAGCATTTCGGCCATCATGCTGTTAGCAAAAGTCGTGATACTTTCGCTGTCAAACATCCAAACGCCCTCCGAAGCCGTCTCGACAATGCAGCGGTAATAATTCTCCCTCTCCCTGACTGTTGCCTCTGCTTGCTTGCGATCCGTAATATCAGTTTGCACCGCAATAAAACCTTCTAGTTCGCCATTTTCTTGATAAATTGGGGCGATCGAAAGCGCCACCCAATAACCCTTTCCATCCTTGCTGTAATTGTAGATTTCCTGATTAAACGGCACCCCTGCCGCCAAAGCCGATCGCAGTTGAGCAATAGTTAGCGGGTCGGTTTGAGGGCCTTGCAGTACATCACCCGGTTTTTTTCCCTGCATTTCTGCCAGCACATAACCGCTAATCCGAGTAAATCCTTCATTCACCCATTCAATGCAGCCTTGAGCATCAGTAATAATCACACCATTTTGCGTTTTTTGAGCCACAATGGCCAAGCGCAACAATTCTGTTTCAGTTTTTTTGCTTTCCGTAATATCTTCAGCAATACCCAGAATGTACTTAGGCGCGCCAGACTCGTCAAATAAAGGAACTTTTTTAGTGTGCAAAATCCGCTTTCCCCGGTGGGGAAGTTGGATAGTTTCTTCAGGCAAATCGACGCCTTTTCTCGTTGCCAGCACTTCTAAATCTTGTGCTTGCAAGTAATTTGCCTGCTCTGAATTCAACAAGTCAGCAGCATTGTTTAAGAGCACTTCATCCCTGGAATAGCCAAACAATTCTTCGCTAGCAGTATTCCAATAAATAAATTTTTGCTCTACAGCATCTTTAATAAAGACACTAATCGGCAGATTTTGCAGTACCGCATTCAGAAAATCTTGAGTGTTTCGCAGGTTTTCCTCAGCTCGCTTTCGTTCAGTAATATCCAAAATCACTCCGTCGAGATAAACAACCCGACACAGAGAATTTGCGATCGGCGAAACCGGCGAAACCGGCGAAACCACAGCCGACAAAAAGCCCTCAATTTCCCCTTGTTCCTCTTGTCTTCCTCTCGCCTCTTCCGCCTCGCAGCAAACAGCTTTGCCTTTTTCGTAAACCCAGCTAATAGCGCCGTCAGCCCGGACAATCCGGTATTCAAGGATGTACGGAGTTCTGCTTGCTACACTTTTTTTGACAGTAGCATCCACATTTTTGCGGTCTTGAGGATGGATAATGCTGGCAAAAGAACGGACGCGATCGTTGATAAAATCAGAAGAGGGATAGCCTGATATTTCTTGAACAGCCTCGCTCAAAAACGCCATTTTCCGTGTTAATTCCCCGTCGTCCGTATACTCGCAGGTACAGTGGTAGACAGCACCGGGAATATTAGCTACTAAATTTTTATATTTTTCTTCGCTTTTTAACAAAGATGACCCGTCTTCGTTATTGTGATCGCCGTTCTTAACTTTAGAAGAATTGGAAGAAATTTGCATGGTTTTTTCACTTGTGAGTGCGGGGGCAAGTGTTACAGTAGATGACCCTATAAAAAGTGAATTAAATTTGCGAAATAATTCGTTATAAACTAATATAGTACAAAATTAGTTCTGCGAACATTCAGAAAATTTGAGGGTGGCTAATAGGTAGAGCTAATCAAGCCTAGATATGTAGAAAACTGTTCGGAAACGCATTGTCTAACGGATTTAATGGATTTAACGCATTTAACGGATGGATGTTGAGGTTCGAGGGAAACAGAGAAGATTTTCCCACTTTCCCACTCTCCCACTGGCCCCATCTCCCCCTCTCCCCATCTCTCCCACTCCCACTCCCCCAATCTCCCCCTTCCCCACTCCCTCACTCTCGTTAGAATAAGATAAGTTTCCTTGCTACCGTGAGCCCCTCAAACAAAACACCATGACTCAACAACAACCCCGGATTTGCATTCTCGGCGGAGGCTTCGGCGGACTCTACACAGCCCTGCGCTTGAGTCAGTTACCCTTCTCCAAAACCGAAAAACCCGAAATTGTCCTAGTTGACCGTCGCGATCGATTTTTGTTCGTTCCCCTGCTGTACGAACTCCTGACCGGCGAACTCCAAACCTGGGAAATTGCCCCGCCGTTTGCCGAACTATTGGAAAACACAGGTGTGCGCTTTTGTCAAGGTACCGTTTCCGGCATCGATGTGGCGCAAAAGCGAGTGCAGTTACACGACGGGCCAGAAATTCCGTGCGATCGCCTGGTTTTAGCTTTAGGCGGCAAAACCCCTCTAGATATGGTCAAGGGTGCGGTTGAATATGCTTACTCGTTTCGCACTCTCGACGACGCCTACCGCTTAGAAGAAAGACTGCGATTTTTAGAAGCCAGCAACACCGACAAAATTCGGGTGGCGATCGTCGGCGCCGGTTATTCGGGAGTAGAATTAGCTTGTAAATTAGCCGATCGACTCGGAGAAAAAGGTCGCGTGCGGTTAGTTGAGCAAGGGGACATGATTCTGCGGACATCACCGGAGTTTAACCGCGAAGCCGCCAGCCAAGCTTTAGAAAAACGGCAAGTGTGGATCGACTTAGAAACAGAAGTAGAGGCGATCGAAGCAGACACAATATCCTTACTTTACAAAGGACAATTAGACGTTCTCCCCGTAGACATAGTGCTATGGACAGTAGGAACTCAAGTTAGTCAAGCAGTGCGATCGCTACCCCTCAAACAAAACCGCCGCGGTCAATTAATAGTCAATTCGCAAATGCAAATTATCGACCATCCAGATATATTTGCCTTGGGAGACTTAGCAGAATGTCACGATGCAACGGGTCAAAAAGTCCCCGGAACAGCCCAAACAGCCTTCCAGCAAGCTGACTACACCGCCTGGAACATTTGGGCCTCCCTCACCGGCCGCCCATTACTTCCTTTCCGCTATCAGCCGCTAGGAGAAATGATGACATTAGGAAATGACAACGCCACCCTGGCCGGTTTAGGAATTAAACTCGACGGACAACTAGCCCACATTGCTCGCCGCCTAGCCTATCTCTATCGGATGCCAACATTTGATCATCAATTGAAAGTTGGTTTTAATTGGATTAGCAAGCCGATTCAGGAGTTGCTTAAAAGTTAATCGATGCTTCTTCAAATAGATCGGCAACAGGCTTTCCGGCCTGTTCCACAAAAATTCAATATTCTTGTGGAATGGGCATCTTGCCCGTTCCCAAAAAATTCAATATTCTTGTGGAATGGGCATCTTGCCCGTTCCCAAAAAATTCAATATTCTTGTGGAATGGGCATCTT